>NZ_JACJPC010000115.1:0-169342 GCF_014695875.1 Leptolyngbya sp. FACHB-541
CGGCACCCCGCTAAGCGGGGTGCCCTTCCATCTATAGCTCTAATTTTTGGGATTGGTATTAGCATCCCGTACTTTACCGGATGGCAATTTGTCTAGAAAAAACAAGAATAAATCTAAAGATATTTAAAGCAGCCTCGACTTAACTTATGCAGTTTTCCTCTGCCTTAAACGCTCAAAGCCCTATTTCTTCTTCTATACAATTTCTCAAGTTTCGTAATCAATACCATTCTTGTCACATCCACGTACCTGACTCAGAGCGTTGTTTGGCTGCGATTTTCTTCGACCAGGCTTATTACAGTTTTTTTAAATTTGAGAAAGACCAAAACCGAGCCAGTCAAGTTGCCAACAGGCTGAATTATCGAGGCGACACAAGTGTAATTACTGAAACTCCAAAGGGTTATGCAATTTGGATTTTGGAACCAGAAGCCAAGCCATCCCAGCTTTTACAAGCTGTGCACAGCAGACCAAGACAGCCACAGCGATCGCTCCAACAAAAGCAGTCCTACAATATTTTGACCTCTCGCAGCCAGTATCGCCCTTGTCACATTCGAGTGCCTGACCTAGACAAACCCCTTGCAGCGATCGCCTTTAACGGCAATTACTACAGTCTGTTTAAGGTAGTTGAAGATGTTAAACAAGCTAAGCAGCTGATCATTCGCCTGAGCCACCGTGGAGATTCAACCGTAATTACAAAATCTGTGAAAGGTTATGGGCTTTGGGTTCTGGAACCTGAAGGTTATGTTGATTAACGAAGACTCTAATCGATAAACTTGAATCGATTAGAGTCTTCTCTAAAGGGCATCAAAAACAAAGAATGGGGTAAAGGCTATCTTCACCCCATTCTTTCAAGTTACTGAATTTGGATTAAAGGTCTTTTTCGCCCAGCTCACGAGTCATGTAATCGAAGGGCTGATCCAGAAATCCTGTATTTTCGACACCAGTAGCAGCAATCTGCTCCTTAACAATCTCCTTCATAATTTGAATGCCGTTCACAGTTGGGCCAATCGGTACTCCTAAGGAGTTATAAGTTTCTCGCAGCCCTTGCAAAACACGCTCATCTAGCACGTCCATGCTGCCTGCAACCAGCGCGTAGCTAGCATAGCGCAGGTAGTAGTCCATATCGCGCAGACATGCTGCATAGCGACGAGTGGTGTAAGCATTTCCACCCGGACGAATTAGCTCAGGAATTTCTTCAAACAGCCGTGACCCTGCCTGCTTGACAATAGCAGCAGCGTTAGAGTTAATGACCGCAGCCGCCTGAACCCGTGCCATGCCTGTATCAAAATAAGACTTTAGGGTATCAAGCGCATTACGGTCTAGATAGCGACCTGTAATGTCATAATTTTCAATCAGGCTCGTCACTGCATCACGCATGAACTCAGTCTCCCAATGATTCTTATACTTAAACGCAGGTTTATATATTCCAAGGTTCAGGATAAAGTGTATCACGCTGAGTTTGGCGTAACCGAGGCTGAATCTAGGATTGAGCAGGTTCCGATTGTTAAATTTTGTAGCGGGCGATCGCCATCCCTTCTCAACTTAATCCTGCAACTAAAAATTACGAATTAGACGTAAAGCCGAAACTTTTCAGGCAGAAATGCAGCCGTATCAGCCCATTGCCTCCCAAAACTTCAGATTCCCAGTCGATTTACATCTTTTGCTTCCCTTTTAGTTAAATCAGTCCAAAAACTTAGCACTTGTTTTGGCAACGAGCCACATTTTGTAGCTTTCGATACAAAATGTGGCTAATCGTGTTTCTAGGATGATTCAGGTGTAACAAAGCTCAATTGATACAGGGCACATCGTCTTCAGCAAAGCTAGCTCTGATACGGATTTCAGCGCTGTTTAAGGAGATACTGACCTTAATTTTTGAGTCAACCCAGTGCTGCAAAGCTTTCATCTTCAGCCCTAAACTAGGTTCCCCTGCACAGATAGCTTTGCTTACCTGGTACTCGTCTCACACTGTATTTTTGCCAGACCATCTTCTCTCCCCATTGAGATAGCCCAGAAACAAGGAGTAATTCATGGCACAGACCCCGCAAGACGTCTTGAGTTGGATTAAAGACCAAGACATTAAAATGGTTGACCTGAAGTTTATTGACATGCCAGGAATCTGGCAACACCTGACGGTTTACCATGACCAAATCGACGAAAGCAGTTTTACCGATGGTGTGCCTTTTGATGGCTCCAGCATCCGGGGTTGGAAGGCAATTAACGAGTCAGACATGACGATGGTGCTTGACCCCAAAACTGCCTGGATTGATCCCTTCATGAAGGAGCCAACCCTGAGCGTCATCTGTAGCATCAAGGAACCCAGAACTGGAGAACCTTACTCACGCTGCCCTCGCGTGATTGCTCAGAAAGCAGTAGATTACTTGCAAGCCACAGGCATTGGCGATACGGCCTTTTTTGGTCCTGAAGCAGAATTCTTCATCTTTGATGATGTTCGCTTTGACCAAAACGAACACTCCAGCTACTACTACGTCGATTCGATCGAAGGACGTTGGAATACTGGTCGTATAGAAGAGGGCGGGAACCTTGCCTACAAACCCCGCTACAAAGAAGGCTATTTCCCAGTTCCTCCCACCGATACGTCTCAAGATTTGCGGACGGAAATGTTGCTGACGATGGCAAAGTGTGGCGTACCCGTTGAGAAGCAGCACCACGAAGTCGCGACCGGCGGACAATGTGAGCTGGGCATCAAGTTTGATACCCTGGTCAACTCTGCTGATAACTTGATGATCTATAAGTACTGTATCAAGAACGTCGCTCGGAAGTACGGCAAAACCGTGACCTTCATGCCTAAGCCGCTATTTAACGATAACGGTTCTGGAATGCACACTCACCAGTCAATTTGGAAAGGTGGGCAGCCTCTCTTTGCGGGTGATGGTTATGCAGGCTTGAGCCAGATGGCGCTTCATTACATTGGCGGCATCCTCAAGCATGCTCCCGCACTGCTAGCATTTACGAATCCTACAACCAACTCTTACAAGCGATTGGTGCCTGGTTTTGAGGCTCCGGTGAACCTGGCTTATTCCCAAGGAAACCGCTCAGCTTCCGTTCGGATTCCTCTATCAGGAACCAATCCTAAAGCAAAGCGTTTGGAATTCCGTTGCCCCGATGCAACGTCTAACCCCTACCTGGCGTTTGCGGCAATGCTTTGTGCAGGAATTGACGGCATCAAGAACCAGATTGACCCCGGTGCTTCTCTGGATGTGGACATCTACGACCTCAGCCCAGAAGAATTGGCGAAGATTCCTTCTACCCCTGGTTCTTTGCTGGATGCGCTCAAGGCGCTGGAAGCAGACCACGACTTCTTACTGGCCAGCGGTGCCTTTACAGAAGACTTCATCACGAACTGGATTGAGTATAAGTTGGACAATGAGGTGAACCCCATGCGCCTACGTCCTCATCCTTATGAATTTGCGCTCTATTACGATTGCTAAGTAGAGTAGTCAAATAAATTAGCTCGATTTGGTACGCGGAGAAACGGGAAAGTTTTCCAAAAGAAAGCTTTCCCGTTTTTTGTTTGTGAGGGTGAAGCAATATTACGTAATTTAGGTTAAGTGACCCCTTTGAAGTTTTGAGATTGCTCTCTACAAGCTCTTTAGAATAAAGATAAAGGGCTGCAGAGATAACTTGAATGGCTTCTTTTGCTGATCTACCAACGGCTGGTACCGTTTTGCCTGACCTTACCCACCTACCTGAGTCGGATGGCGCGTTTGTGAAAAATTTTCAGAAGCTTCAAGTAGAACAGCAACAGGCAGAAAAATTGGTTACCCAGTTGAGGGCATCAGGGATTGATTCAGGTTTATAGAAATGGCACTCAGTATTCTTCAACGCAACAATGTCAAAGTTTTGGGAGATGGGGAAGAAACTCTAATTCTTGCTCATGGGTTTGGCTCTGACCAGACGGCGTGGCGATATCAGATTCCAGAGCTCCAGACTCGTTACCGAATTGTTTTATTTGACCATGTGGGGGCTGGTAAGTCTGATTTCAATGCTTACAGTCCACGTCGCTACAGCAGTCTCTATGGCTATGCGGAGGATTTGTTAGATCTGTGCGCTGCACTCAAGCTGAACCAATGTAGTTTGGTAGGGCATTCTGCTAGCGGGATGGTGAGTTTGTTGGCTGCACTGGTCGAGCCGGATCGATTTAGCAAGTTGATTTTTATTAGTGCGTCTCCACGCTACTTGAATGATGTGGGATATGTGGGTGGATTTGAGCAGTCTGACCTGGATGCACTTTATGCAGCTATGTCTTCTAATTACTATGCTTGGGCGAGTGGGTTTGCACCAATTGCCATGGGTAACCCAGATAAACCAGAGCTAGCCACTGAATTTGCCAATACGCTAGCTGCAATTCGTCCAGACATCGCCCAAGCTGTAGCACGGATGATTTTTCAGTCGGATCATCGAGCAGATTTGCCAAAGCTAAAGGTACCGACTTTCATCTTGCAATCTAGCGATGATGTTGCTGTGCCCATGCAAGTCGGGCAGTATATGGCAGCAAATATTCCTAAAAGTCAGTATATTCCTATTGATGCGACTGGGCATTTGCCGCATCTCAGTGCGCCTGATACGGTTTCTAAGGCGATCGCCACATGTTTGTCAAGCTGAACCCAAACCTACATTTCCAGTGGCTGCTGTCTCGGCTGCGGCTACATCATCCTGACTGGCTACCCACTTTTCGACCCTTTCTGGCGGCGTTGTGTTCGCTACTTGTAGGATTGGGCATGTTGGAGGGCTGGGGAACGGTACGCTTGCTGTCGCTGGTGCTGTTGCTTGTTTGTGCCATGTTACCCCTGTCAGGGTTGATCGTTATTGCAGGGGTGGCGATCGCCCTGATCGGTACAGCGTTGATAAGCAGCAACGGACTGCTCACTCGCCATTTGCTTGAGCTGATCAGTGTTGCAGTGTTTGGCACCATCGTTGGGCAGTTTCTTCGCAGGGTTGAGTGGAAACTAGCCTCTCAGCAAATTTTAGAATCCCTGACTCAACCTAAAGAAAATGGAACGGCTGAAACGTTAATCGGTACAGCAGTATCTTTGTTGCGAGACTTTACCGGAGCTGATGCGGCGATCGCCCTGCGTCAACTTGATTCGGTTACGGCCGAGGCACTGGTTTGCTTACCTCGGACTGCTCTGCCCAACCAACTGACCAACCCTGCTCTATTTACGGCTGCTCTAGAGCAAAACCGCAGCCTGTTCCATTCAAACTATCCAGCAGTTGAGGATGCTTCGCATGTGCTGCTGGCTCAGGGGGTGCGATCGCTAGCAATTTTGCCCTTACAAGGTTCCGACAATTTACGAGGAGCGATTCTGCTAATCTGGCATCGTCAGACCAACCTCTCAGACGATCTGCAACAATTTACTGCATCCCTTCTGAGCGAACTTCGAACGCTGCTTCAGTTTTGTGACACTACCCTGCGACTCGACAAACTGCAAGCGCGATTTGGAGCCATGCTAGAAACCATTCACCAGGGGGTGGTGTTTATGGATGAAAGCGGTGAACAAAGTTGGCTTAACCAGGCGGCGGCTGAACAGTTAGGGCTACCGCCCGGGGCGATCGATCCACCCATGATTGCTCAAGCAATGGCAACCTTGCGAACCCAAGCAAGCAATACCGCCGAAATTACCGCTCAGGGAGTAAAGCTGTTTAGCCAACCCCAAGCAACAATTCGCAACTGGAACTGGCTCTTCGACTACCCCCAGCCCAAAGTCCTGAGTGTTTCCAGCACACCAACGCGGGTGCGCGATGTACCGGGTCGTCTGTGGCTGTTTGATGATATCACGGAGCAATATCTAGCTCAAAAAGAACTATTAGAGCGAACTCAAGAACTTTCTCAAACCAATACCAAACTAGAGCTTGCCAAAGTTGAGGCTGAGGCAGCCACCCGTGCCAAGAGCTTATTTCTAGCCAACATGAGCCATGAAATTCGCACACCGATGAACGCCATCATCGGCATGACCGAACTGTTGCTCGATACGCGACTGATTCCCCGTCAACGAGAGTTTTTAGAAACGATTTACCAGAGCAGCAACACGCTACTCACTATCATTAACGACATTCTGGACTTCTCCAAAATGGAGTCTGGCAAACTGGAGCTAGAACATCAGCCTTTTGACTTGCGGATGTGCGTCGAATCCTCTCTTGATTTGTTAGCGTCCAAAGCAGCAGAACAAGGATTGGAGTTAGCCTACTGGGTTCATCCCCAAACCGCAAATCGTCTTCTAGGAGACACTACGCGACTCCAGCAAATTCTCGTCAACCTGCTCAGTAATGCCGTCAAATTTACCAAGACTGGAGAAATAGTCGTCTCCGTCACCCCTTTCCCTGATCCTCACCCCCAAACCTCCACTCCACAACCTCTCCACAAAATTCTGTTTACCGTAAAAGATACTGGAATTGGCATTCCTGCCGACCGAATGCACCACTTATTTAAATCCTTTAGTCAGGTTGATGCTTCAATTACTCGTCAGTATGGCGGCACGGGGCTGGGGCTAGCGATTAGCAACCAGCTTAGCGAAATGATGGGAGGGCAGATGTGGGTAGAGAGTGGTGGCAAGCTGGCAGGAAATCCACCGCTCCAGTGGAACCCGCCGTGGAAAGAACAGCCTTTGCAGCAACACCACTTAGAGTCTCCACTACTAGCGGAACAGGGTTCAACTTTTTACTTCACCATTACTGCCGCCGCCGATTCTAACTCGTCTTCTACGTCTGATACTGATATTGCTCAGCTTCAGCCGGAGCTTACAGGCAAACAGGTTTTAGTGGTGGATGATAGCCCCATCAATCGCCAAATCCTAACTCTACAAGCCCAGTCTTGGGGAATGGTTGTTCATGCCGTTGCGTCCGCTAGAGAGGCATTGTCCCTTTTGGGAGCAAAACAGCCTTTTGATTTGGCCATCTTGGATATGCAAATGCCTCAAATGGATGGGTTGACGTTGGGTGAGATGATTCGGCAGCAGACCCCGTATCAGCATTTGCCACTGGTGCTCCTGACGTCGATGGGTAAACCGGACAACATGGCAGCGGCAGCGGTTGAGTTTGCGGCTTGCTTGACCAAACCCGTGAAACAGTCGCAGCTTTACAATACTTTGATCCGCGTGTTGGGGACACAACCTATCGTGATTAAGCCATCTCAGGGGACGTTGGAGATTGACCCGCACTTAGCAGAGCAGTATCCGCTGAAGATTTTGCTGGCTGAAGATAATTTGGTAAACCAAAAAGTGGCCTTACTCATGCTGCAACGGTTGGGATATAAGGCAGACGTGGTGAGTAATGGCTTAGAAGCGTTAAAAGCATTGCAAGATCAGAAGTACGATCTGGTGCTAATGGATGTGCAAATGCCAGAGATGGATGGCTTGGAGGCGACACGCTCTATTTGTCAGAACTATTTACCAGAACGATGCCCCCGAATTGTGGCGATGACGGCAAACGCAATGCGGGGCGATCGCGAAGAATGTTTACAGTCCGGTATGGATGACTACATCAGCAAGCCGATTCAGATGCAAGACCTGCTCAGGGTATTAACTCAACAGCAGAGTTCAACTCATGTTCTGCCTGCTGTTCTGCCTGTCTCTGAGCCTACGATTGACACGAAGGTACTGCAATCTTTTCGAGCAATGGCAGGGGAGCAAAGTGCAGCAATTTTGACGGAACTGATTGATTGCTATTTAGAGGAAGCCCCAAAACTCATAGAAGAAATTGATGCGGCGATCGCCCACTCTGATGCGATCACTTTGCGCCGTGCTGCCCATACGCTAAAAGCTAACAGTGCAACCTTGGGAGCGATCGCCTTCTCCAACGCCTGTAAAGAATTAGAACTATTAGGACGCAACTGTAGTCCTGACAATGGCTTCAAGGGGCATTCTGAAAACGGCTCAAATTTTAATGTGAACGACTGTTTAGCCCAGGGTTGCAATCAGGCTACTCGGCTAAAGCTAGACTATGAACAAGTCAAATCCGCCTTACAGCTCGAACGCCACCAGGAGCAGGCAACATGACTGTGACAGCAACGTCTGAACCACCCCTAGTGCTGGTCATAGACGACGACAAGCTGACTCGGCTAGAACTACGTTTGGCAATGACTCAAGCTGGGTATCGAGTTGCCGAAGCAACAGACGGCAAAGAGGGTTTAGCCGTTTTTGAGCAAACTCGTCCGGCAATTGTGCTGCTTGACGCATTGATGCCTGTGATGGATGGCTTTGACTGCTGTCGCCAGCTTCGGGAAATGGAGGCTGAGGATATTCCCATCTTGATGATTACCAGCCTGGAAAATCAAGAATCGGTAGACTATGCCTTTGAAGTCGGCGCGACGGACTACATCACTAAACCTATTCACTGGGCAGTGCTGCGGCAGCGGGTGCGACGATTGATTAGGGCTCACCAAAACACCCAGGAATTGAAGCGACAGAATTTGCGATCGCAGCTCTTTGCTGACATCACCGTCAAGATTCGCCAATCGCTTCGTCTCAGCGAAATTTTGCAGACTACCGTGGCGGAGGTGCAAAAAATTCTGCAAGCGGATCGGGTGCTGATCTACAAGCTGGAACGCCAGAGTAGCAGAGGCATCACGGAAGCTGTGGGGGCTGGGTGTGAGTCTGTTTTAGCTAAAACACTCTACCCCAGACCGCTATCTGCGGATTTTCAGAAACACTATCAGCAGGGGAAATTTTGGGCAATTGATGATGTTGAGACAGGCGACGTACCCCCTGACTTAATTGAATGGTTGCACCAGTTTCAGGTCAAAGCGAAATTGGTAGTGCCAATCCTCTTGAAAGACGAACTATGGGGACTGCTGGTTGTGCATCACTGTAGCAGCCTCAGAGTCTGGAGCAGCTTTGAAATTGAGCTACTGCAGCAGTTGGCAAACCAGGTGGGAATTGCCTTGACACAGGTACGACTGCTAGAGCAAGAAAGGCACCAGCGTCAAGAGCTAGCCCGCTCGAATGCCGAGCTAGAGCAGTTTGCCTATGTTGCTTCCCATGACTTGCAAGAGCCGCTGCGAATGGTAGCTAGCTATGTTCAGCTTCTGGAGCGACGATATCAAGACCAGCTTGACCAGAATGCCCGCGACTTTATTGCTTATGCGGTGGATGGTACAGTTCGGATGCAGGAGTTGATTCAAGCGCTGCTGAGCTATTCTCGCATTGGCACACGCGGCAAGGAGTTTCGCCTCACTGACTGCAACAGTGCCCTTGATCGAGCATTGGAAAATCTAAGGCTGGCGATCGCCGAAACCGAAGCTGTGATCACCCATGATCCACTACCTGAACTGATGGCAGACTCGATTCAGCTCAGCCAGCTTTTTCAGAATCTATTAGGTAATGCACTTAAATTTCGCAGCGATCGCCCCCCAGTCATTCACATTGGCGCTGTTCAAAAGGAGGAGTCATGGCTATTCTCCGTGCAGGACAATGGGATTGGCATGGAAACCAAATATGGCGATCGCATCTTTGCCATCTTCCAGCGGTTGCACAGCCGCACCAAATATCCTGGCTCCGGGATTGGACTCGCCATCAGCAAAAAGATTGTAGAGCGTCACGGAGGGCAAATTTGGGTAGAGTCTACGCCTGGAGAGGGCACCACCTTTTACTTCACCATTCCCGTGGGCGATCAGGCGACCGTTTAACCCTCAACCCCTTCAACGCCGCGTTGCTCAATCGTTTTTCTAGCTTTTTCAGCACGGGTTGCGGCTTCTGCCATGACTTCCGGCATATTCTCCAGCATTTCTCCCGGATAGTTTTCCAGAACTTTGGTGGAGAGAGAAATCCGCCGCTTTACATCATCCAGGTCAATAATCACTGCTTTGATCGGCTGACCGACTTCAAACCCAGCATTGAGTGAGGCAACATAGTTCTTGCTCACCTGGTTGATGTGAATCAAGCCCGTCATGCCGTCAAAGTCTACAAACAAACCAAACGGCTTGATGCCAACAATTTTGCCCTCTACAAGCTCACCAATTGCAAGCTGACCCAGACTTGCCGCTTGGGCAGCCTGTCGCTGAGAAACTACTAGCTTTTTGCGGCTAGGGTCAATTTCCAGAAAGGCAACGGTCAGTGCTTTGCCGACTAAAGATTCCAAGTTATCGCGTTCAATCAGGTGCGATCGCGGAATGAACCCGCGCAGCCCCAACACATCCACCGTTACGCCGCCTTTATTCAGACCGTTGACTCGCGCCTGCACGGTCTTGCCGCTCTCTTGCATCTCGGCAAACTGCTGCCAGAGCTGCTTAATTTGCATCTGCCGAATCGAGAGCGTCACCTGCCCCTCAGCATTTTGCTCCTTAATAATCATGAACTCCCGCTCTTCATGCAGCGGCAGCGTTTCAGCCAGGTCAGTAACCCGTCTGATAGAAACTTCTTCTAAGGGCAAAAATGCTGCGGATTTGCCGCCAATGTCAACATAAACGCCATCGCTCTCGTAGCTATAAGCTTTACCACGCACCACCTGTCCTGATTGGAACTGGTAGTCGTGCTGTTCGAGGGCTTTGGCAAAGTCGTCAGAGGAAAAGGACAAGTCAGCCTCCTGGAAACCGATCAGTCATTAAATTTGCTAGAGGAGCATTCACTGAGTGTGAGTCACCACAAGCAATTGAGTCTTTTCAATATAATCAATTCTTGACGGATTCGGCAGGGAGTCTTTACGCAAAAAGAGGGGCGATCGCACCCCATATTTCTCTGGCTTATGCCAGCCCTATTAATTCATCTTGACAATCTTGTCAGTGACAAGGGCAAGACTGTCATTTTAGTAGCGCGATCGCCCCTCTTAATTCTTATCCTCCTCGTTTGCGATCGCGGGTCAAAATGCTCATCACCTCCCCGGAACCGGGAGCAGGTAGCAGAGGACTCCACGCCCCCACTTCGGCAAAGCCGCGTCCGTACAGATCGTGAATGGTTTCAATTACGCCATCGCGAGAGCCGATAATGAGAATCCGCAAGCGTTCGCGTTCGGGAAATTGAGCGTAAGACGAATCCTTCTCAACATGGAGTGAGTTGAGATCTAGAAAACATTCAGGCATCAGTTGTGACTCCGTTTAGGGTTTGCAAGGAAACCCCAAAAACCTAGCCACCCCGCACGCGCTGCCGATGAGAATTAGCAACGCTTTTTTGACATCACAAGTCGGGGTGGCTAGGGGAGTGTTAAAATTCTCCGTTAGCCGCCAGACTGCTTACTCAGTTTGGGGGTCAGTCGCTCATCGCTGCGCTAACAGCTTTGAGCGGCGCTAGATTCTTGGGTGTAGTGAGGTTGTTTGCGTGTAAAAAGACAACCTTAGCGTGAAAGCATATCTGGGATGGTGGCTTCTCGTCAAGGTAGTAACTTGTGGAATTTTTAAGGAGATGGGAGAGGCGATCGCACCCTCATTAAAGCTCTAAGTAATGAGTTTGTTATTGGAGAAGTGGAGGCGATCGTCCTGGCAGACGTTCAATGAGGCGATGGGTTTGCTTAATAGCAACACTCTACAACGACAGCGATCGCACTAGATGTACGGTTCACCTATGTTTTCGGATGATATTTGATGATCAAACCATTGGTGAATATTATGCGAAAAGGAAAATTGGACAATTTTAGGATTCTGGCTGTATTGTGCCAAGTAGCGTGGAGTCATCTTCCAAACACTAACGCGCTCACCTCGCGGAAAAAGCCTTAACAATTCTGCCATTGGTAGGATAAAGGCAGAAATATTTTGTCCACTGTCAATCACGATAGCAAAGTAAGGTGTGCAACCAAACGCCTTGCATGCAGCTTCAGCTTTATCAAAATTATCGTTTGGAATATTGAGATGTTCCGTTTCCTTGCCAATGTTCCGTGTGCGCCCCTTTACTGATATGCCTAAGCGCTCCTCCCGATCAGGATGCTTTGCAAGAAGGTCAATTCCTACATGATCAATTCGGGCACATTCTAACCCATACTTGGATAGCCAATATAGGACAAGATGTTCAAAAAACTCACCAGCAATTTTGGAGTGCCTCGAGCTTTTGTTTAGCAGTGGGAGGTGTCCGGACAACATCAACTGTCCTCCTGGGGGGGGGCAAATACGAGGATAACCTTGGCATATCCTCCAGTAAGCAATGCACTTGATACTTTATTGAACGGTAAGTCAGCGAATGTAGATCCTAACCCTCAATGCAACACATTATGGACTACTACATTGAACTGAAAATTGCTGCATAAGAAAGACCTCCACGTGGGTAATCAAGCGACATAGTTTCCACACATTCTCCAATCAAGTAAATAGACAACATCTTTCTGCGTTCTTGCAATTTCAGTACTGTGATGAACAAAGTATTGCTCACTCGGTGAGAATGTTTTTAGTAAGGATACAGGAAGGACATTTAGGTTATGGCACAGGCTGCAATTCCAGTCATAGTGAATGGGGCACTGGGGAAGATGGGGCGTGAAACCGTGAAGGCGATCGCCCAATCCGACGACATGGTGCTACTAGGCGCAATCTCTCGCAACCCCCAATATGCGGGTCAGGATGTCGGAGAGATCATCGGCTGTGGCGAATTAGAAGTGCCCGTGATGCCAGATTTGCAGTCGATGCTGGCGTTTGTCGCCCAGGAACAGCAGCCAGGGGTGATGGTTGATTTCACACATCCCAGCGTGGTGTATGACAATATTCGGTCGGCGATCGCCTATGGTGTTCGTCCCGTCGTCGGTACTACAGGTCTAAGTGCTGAGCAACTCAACGAACTGGCAGAGTTCGCCGACAAGTCCAGCATGGGCTGTGCGATTATTCCGAACTTCTCGATTGGTATGGTGCTGCTCCAGCAGGCAGCAATGCAAGCCTCCCAGTATTTTGACCACGTTGAAATTATCGAACTGCACCACAACCAAAAAGCTGATGCCCCCAGCGGGACGGCAATCCAAACTGCCCAACTGCTGTCAGAGTTTGGCAAGCCCTACAACCCGCCTAGCGTCAAGGAAACAGAAAAGATGCCAGGTGCCAGAGGTAGCGTCACCGAAGACGGCATTCGGATTCACAGTATTCGTTTGCCTGGTTTAATTGCTCATCAAGAGGTGATTTTTGGTGCGCCGGGACAGATTTATACGCTGCGCCATGATACGAGCGATCGCGCCTGCTACATGCCCGGAGTTCTGCTGTCGATTCACAAAGTGATTCAGCTTAAATCTCTAGTCTACGGATTAGAGAAATTGCTTTAAATAAAAAAATGCCCGACCCCATAAGCCCCCAGGGTCGGGCATTCCACCTGTAAGGACGCTTTCCTAACCAGAAAAACCAAAACAACTTGATTGCCCCCTAAGTTGCTCAGCCTTTCCGAATGCGTTCTTCAGAAGTAATCTAATTCTCAGCTTTTCGAGCGCAAAGAGCGTCCCAGCAACTACGGAACTTTTGCCCCAATGAACTTGAAGATTCAGTCCAAAAATTCCGTACATTTACCTTGACTTTTACAAATTTCTCATAAAAGCTTCCCACACCCCCTCAAAGGAGAGCTGATAGTGAAATCAACGCTATGAGCATCACGCAAATGTTAGGCTCGATTCAGTGTCATACTTCTCTTGATTCGATTGAGCATCTTCAACCTTCCATGCTGATTCCTCTGACCCGCAAAAAATTTGAAGAGTTAATTCCCATGGTTGCGACGACGGAGCAATATCGTTATTGCTGGGGCAAAGCTCCAGATTTTCTCAGACGGTTGCTCATTTCAGTCGCAGCAATAGTGGCTGTAGTGACTCTCGACGTTCTTCTGGGAGCAGGGTTTGGCATTGTCCTATTTATTGCAGGTGTAACGGCTGGCTTTTATTGGCTATGGAGTCCAGTTTATTGGGCTAGCCGCCGCAATATCGAGTGCCGCCGCTATCAGTACAGCGGCTTCTTGCAGGCTGAAGTAATGGATGTGTTCATTACAGAAGATTTAATTGGCGAGGAGGAAACGGTCAACAACCGAGGTGACCTGGTCATTGTTGAGAACCGGGAGCGCCGCCTCAACCTGGCAGTGGGGGATGAAAGTGGCTTTGTCACAAAGCTCCAGGTGCCGCTTCAGCGCAGCCATCGCGTGATTCGGTCGGGCGACATTGCCGAAATGATGGTGTTTTCCAACCGCCCTGACCTCAGCCGCATCTCTAAAGTTTCAGATCTCTACTTCCCTGACTACGAGCTTTGGGTGAGCGACTACCCTTACCTACGTCGAGATTCTTTCATAGAAGTTAGCCGCAAACTGCGCCGTCAAAGAGGGGCTTACGGTTACTAGGGCATGAGTTACTAGGGCATAAATTAACCTAACCTAGCCCATCTCCCTCTTTGCCATACGCTTGCCAGGCTAAGTCAACTAGCCCATTCATGATTGCCGCTGCCACTACCGCGCTGCCTTTGCGTCCCTCAATCCGAATATGAGGAATCAAGGAATCCTTAAGCCGCTCTTCTGCTACATCTACCCCAACGAAGCCGGCGGGAGTACCAATCACCAGAGCAGGTTTGATTTCTTCTGCCTCAATCAGATTCACCAGAGCGGTGAGAGCAGTTTGGGCCTGACCAATGACAAAGATGGCTTCGGGGTATCGCCTTGCCAAAGTTTCGATGCCCCAGGCAACACGAGTTTTGTCACGCTGAGGGCGAGTCAGCGTCTCCATGCTGCAATAAACAGGATTTGCAAAGGTGTTTTGAATGTTGGGAGTTATGCCTACCTGCACCATCGGCACATCCACCACAATGGTGCTGCGGGCAGCTAGAGCCGCCGCTCCTGCCTGAAGCGCCTGCTCGGAGAACCGAATTAAAGATTTGTACTCAAAGTCAGCCGTCGTGTAAATCACTCGCCGCACAATTTCATATTCTGACGGCGAGAAGACGTGATCTCCTATTTCGCGGTCAATAATTTGCAGGCTTTGAGCATCGGTGGCGTGCCATTCCATCGCTATCCTGGATTACGCTGGTCATAACTTAGCTTACTAGTAAGCTGGCAAACATTCGCTCACTTTGCCAATCATCTCAAGTTTCAGAGGCAGAGGAAGCGTTAATGATAGGAGAAAGGTAAGCAACAAGCGCTCCCAGTGCAAAGCCTGCGATATTACGGACAATCGGCAACCAGTCAGTAGTGCGGGTGATTACTGGTCCGAGTCCAAAGGCGATGAAGAGAATGCCCCAGAGCGGAGAAAAGATGAGCGCCCACTGCCACGCAAAAACCTGATTAGGCTGACGAGATTGAGCCGCGAAACCAAAAACGACTCCACCAACGACAGAAGTAATCAGGGTCAGAATCCACTGTTCTCTAGGCAAACCTGGCACCACCCGACAGCCATTTTGACGCAGACAGGTTTCGATCGAACCGAGAGCATCGAGAATGGAACTGTCTTCCCCGTTTTCTCGGACAAAGAACTGGTTGCCGTAGCGGGTTTGCAACTCAATCCAGAAGGTGCGGGGCAACAAATCGTAGAGGTCATCGCCAACGCTAAAGTTAAGCAGGTTGCCGCCGCGAGCGTCTGCGACCAGCAAAACGCTTCTATCATCTAACTGCCAAAAATCTTTGACGGCACGACCGGGAGTGCGATCGAACTGGGTCAACACGCGTAGCTTCCAGCCTGTCTCTGCCTCAAAGCTGTTTAACTCTGCATCGAGTTGCTCCTCCTGGATGCTGGTGAGGGAGTTTGCCAGGTCAATGATGTTGGTGGAGGTATCGGGCAGCAGTTCAGGATTGTCGTAAGCCAGCGCAGCAGGGGCAATCGCCCAACTCGAAAGGATCAGCAAAAACGCACTGACACAGGTGAGAAATTTAGCGGCAGGTTTGGGCAGATAGAAATTTAGCATCGACGGTTCTGGCTCAACCCTAATAAAGAGAAATGTTAATAAGTGACCCTGAATTTCAGGATTCGATGAGAAATTCTTTACACTTATTTACTTAATCTAATACCAATGTCGTCCAGGATGCAAAGCGATCGCCATAAATCTCATCTGCGATTCATCTCCTGCAAGCTAATCGAACACCCTGGCAAAGACGCTAATCGGTAGATCTCTGCAAATCTCTGCCTGAATAGTAGCGGGGCTGCGCCGCTACTATTCAGGCTTCACAAAGTAATTTAGGCAGGAAATCTAATCTTCAGGCTGGGTTGTGGAACTTTGCTTTCGCAGATAAGCAGAGTTTCTGCTAATTCGTTGAATTTCCTCTAGTTCGCTTTGGCTCTCAGGCGGGAGACCAAAGTCCTGCTGATCGTTCCAGTTTTCCTCTGGTTCTGCACTGTAGACATCCTCGCGCTGAGCAAAGTCTTGGCGATAGCTGTTGTCTAGCTCTAAAGCGCTTCTAGAACTGGCAGACAGTCGCTCTGGACGACGGGAAGGACGCTGAAACACCTTCCAGGCAGCTTTGACCCCCGCAAAAACGCCGCGTGTGGTTACTTGCGCCTGTCGAGCGCCTTGCCGAACGCCACTAATGCTTTGATTAACCTGCTGGACGACTTGTCCTGCATTCTGGACTCCTTCACTGACCTCGTCCGTTAAATCACTGATTTCCAGCCCTGTTAGCCGAATTGCTTCTAGAGTCGGCGGCAGTTCACGACTAAGGGTATCAAATAATTTTTCGGCACTGCGGGCTGCTCGTGCCAACTCACGCAAAGCTGGCAGTGCCACGATGAGCACCGCAGTGAGGCTAACTGCTACAAGCAGAATAGATAGCCCTAACCAAAATAGGGGATCAACCACAAGTCTTTGCCTACATCAAGCTGTCGTGAGCGGTGGGTTGAGGTTCGACGACCCGATCTTCGGCTGGACCGATTTCCTGGCGTTCGCGCTGACTGGCTTCTACTCCAGCGGCGATCGCCTCTCGCAGTCGAGTCAAGGTGCCATCCCAGTTTCGCAATGCGGTTTCTGAGAGTCGGTCTGCCTGTAGCTGCACACTGGTCGAAAGGTCTTCTGCTAATTCTGGTAGGGCATCCGCAGATTTTTTCAGCAATTGCCGCGTTTCTCGACCCGTTCGCGGAGCCATAAGCAACCCTGTCACTGCGCCGACCGCAGCCCCTAACAGTACGCCTCCCAAAAATGACCCCGATGATCCAGAGCGATTATCTGACATCGTTTCGTTCCTATTTCAAAATTGATTGTAGATTCGCGAATTTCACTATATTACTGGCCCTATTGCAACATCATAGAAGTTGAGCACCGAAATCGGCTGATTGCAGGGATACAGAGCTAATTCGCTGATTTGCTAAACTTGCCAAATTGGATTAACGGCGCAAGTAGGGCGATCGCCGAGAGGAAAGAAAGCGCGATCGCCTGAGCCACACCCGTTGCCCCAAACTTACTAGCCCTAAAATCTGCTGGAGCCGCTGAAGCTGGGGTTGAAGCTGCTGGTAGCTGCGTCGAAGCTGATAAATTCCCATTTGCCCGCTAGTGATTGCCTCGGGTGCCCCATACAGTAACGCATGGGTATACCGTTCAGCCGCCATCAGCGTAGCTGTAACCTTTGCCAAAAACTGCCGCAACCGCCAAATTCTCCAGGCAGCAAATAGACAACATAGGGCAATCAGGAAATTTAGCGCTACAACGACCATCACCATTTCTTCTAAATCCTCGCAGCGTTTGGTGGTTTGTAGGCAACAAAGGCAGCATGAGCTTCGGACAAGTCATAGTTGCCGTAGCAACGCATAACTTGAACCTGAAAACCGACTTGATGAAGTTGTTCAGACACTTCTGTCGCCTCACATAACCACAGCTTGAATGATTGGCGATCGCACCTTTCCCCGCAGCGATTGGGTCGCTACTAGAACTTAAATTACAGCAGGTTGAACAAATTGCAGATTCTTTCTAAAGGCACAGGTCTATTCAACAAAACGGGAGTTGGGTATGCAATCATGCCAGAGGGTGAAGTGGTCAAGAACTGCTCAAATCTAGGATCAAAGTTTATCGGGAGGAAGCTTGATGGTTCAGTCATCATCCCCTACAACGTACGTGAACCCTGCCAGTGGCAATGACAATGCGTCAGGCAGTCAAGCTGCTCCTTATAAGACGATTACCCGTGCCCTCCAGCGAGCTACATCTGGCACGAGAATTCAACTCGCAACAGGAACTTACAATGCTGCTAGCGGTGAGCGCTTTCCCCTGGTGATTCCCGTTGGCGTAACCGTTGTGGGCAACGAAGCGCAAAAGGGACGGGGCATTGTGCTGGATGGCAGCGGTGAATTTAATAGCCCCACCTTTGCCCGTCAAAATGTGATGATTCGCCCGGAGAATGGGGCGCAGCTTAGGGGCGTGATTGTGACCAATCGGGCACAGCGGGGAACAGGCGTATGGATTGAAGCGACCTCTCCGATCATGGCCAACAACACCTTTATTAACTGCGGACGGGAGGGTGTGTTTGCGACGGGCAATGCCACTCCAGAGGTCAGCGATAATGTTTTTCAGCAAAATGCAGCTAGCGGCATCTCCGTTGTTCGGAATGCGAAAGGTGAAATTCGCCGCAATGTTTTTCAGAAGACAGGCTACGGCATCGCCATCAGCGACAACGCAGCGCCATTGATTGTGGACAATCAGGTGTTTGAAAACCGTTCTGGCATCGTTCTCACGGGCAACTCTCGCCCGGTGCTGCGAAACAACCTGGTCGAGAGGAATACAAGTGACGGATTAGCAGTGGCTAACACAGCGCTACCTGACCTGGGCAAAGGGCAAGATCCGGGCGGCAATATTCTCCGCAGTAACGGTGAGTTTGACCTACGTAATGCAACTTCAGTCAAGCTAACCTCCGTGGGCAATCAGCTCAATCCAATTCGGGTAAACGGGGCTGTAGATTTTGTGGCAAGTCAAGTTATTGCTCCAGCGCCATTACCGGCACCTTCACCCACGCCCGTTCCGCCTCGACCAACTACATCTACTCCGTCACCTTCACCTACGCCTACCCCTCGACCTACGCCGACACCTACACCCACGCCCGTAACTGGGGCGGTGAACCTGCCAGATATCCGGGGATATTGGGCAGAAGCCTTTATTCGGGGGTTAGTTGAGCGAGACATCATTAGCGGCTTCCCAGACGGCACCTTTAAGCCGGAGTTGAATATTACTCGTGCTCAGTATGCGGCGGCGATCGCCAAAGCCTTCAACGTGCCTATCAAACGGGCAAACCAGGCATTTGTCGATGTGGCAGCTAACTTTTGGGCAGCAGGTGCGATCGCCAAAGCCTACCAGATGGGCTTCTTGGCAGGCTTTCCCGATCGCACCTTTCGTCCCAACCAAAACCTGACGCGGATTCAGGCGATCGTTTCGCTGATTAACGGGCTGGAGCTGACGGGTGGCAATCCTAACTCGCTGGGCGTGTATCGCGATCGAGCCCAAATTCCCAGCTATGCCACAAACGCAGTCGCTACCGCCACTCAAAAGCGAATTGTGGTTAACCATCCCCAGGTTAGTCAGCTAGAGCCAATGGTTGATATCACCAGGGCTGAAGTTGCAGCGCTGATTTATCAAACGCTCGTCTCGGCAGGGCAGGCAAGGGCGATCGATTCTCCGTTCATTGTCAATCCTGATATCTCGGTGCCTTCTTTTGCTGACATTCAGCCGCACTGGTCGTCAGACTTTGTCCGGGGGTTAGCCAGTCAGGGGGTGATCACAGGCTTTGCCGACGGCACCTTCAAACCTGACACAACCATGAATCGCGCTCAGTATGCAGCGCTGTTAGACAATACCTTTAACCCCATCGCTAAGCGAGCAGCAGCCAGTTTTAGTGATGTGTCTGCTGACTTTTGGGCGGCTGAGTCTATTCAGCGTGTTTACCGGGGGGGGCTGATGGCTGGCTTCCAGAACGGCACCTTCCTACCCAGCCAAAACGTCACGCGGATTCAGGTGTTGCTGGCTTTGACCAATGCCTTGGGACTGCCTGCCGGCAACACAGAGTTGTTGAATCGCTATGAGGATGCCGCAGCAATTCCAGCTCAGATGCAGGGGGCGATCGCCAGCGCCACCCAAACTCAGCTTGTGGTGAACTATCCCCAGGTAAATCGGCTCAACCCCAACCGTGAAGCCACTCGCGGGGAAGTCGCAGCAATGGTTTATCAGGCAATGGTGCAGGCAGCGCGATCGCCCGCGATCGCCTCGTCCTACATCGTCGGACCCAATTCCAACGCCCCTGCGGGAGAGCAAGTCCCTATCGTTTCACCCACCCCTCCGGCTGCTTCTCCGACGCCAGCACCTACTCCAGCACCCACGCCGTTACCGGTGGTTTCCGTACGACCCACCCCCACCCCTTCTCCTGCGCCCGTTCCCGTCGCTACACCAAGACCCACCCCTTCTCCTGCGCCTATTCCCATTCCCGTTCCACTGCCTGTCGTCCCTACGCCCCCCGTCGCTGCGCCTAGCCCAACTCCCGCGCCACCTGTTGCTACGCCAAGTCCAACGCCTGCGCCTATTCCCATTCCAGTTCCGTCACCTGTTACTCCGACGCCTCCTGCCTCTCCAGTTCCCGCTCCGACCCCAACCGCAGCAGCGCCCCTCGTGGTGGTCGATCCGGGGCATGGCGGCAACGATCCGGGAGCGATCGGAATTGACGGTTTGCGCGAAAAAGACATTAACCTGTCGGTTGCTCAACAAATTGCTGAATTGTTGCAGCAGCAGGGCATCAGGGTTGTTATGACTCGTCCTGACGATCGCACGCTAGAACTAGCGCCCAGAGTCAGCATCGCCGAACAAGCCAGGGCAAATCTATTTCTCAGCATTCATGCCAACGCGATTAGCCTCAGCCGACCGGAGGTGAACGGGTTAGAAACCTATCATTACCCCGGTTCTACAAGCGGTTCTCGCCTCGCCTCAGCAATTCACAGCAGCATCTTGGAAAGCATCACAGTTAAAGACCGGGGAGTGCGACAAGCCAACTTCTATGTGTTGAGGTATACCTCAATGCCCGCCACGCTGGTGGAATTGGGCTTTGTGACGGGGCAAGAAGATGCCGCAAAACTGGCTGACCCTGATCATCGCAGTCAATTAGCAAGGGCGATCGCCAGCGGCGCTCTGCAATACATTCGCCAGTACATTCAGCCAACTTTGACAAGCACTTGATTAGGTCGTGGGTGAGCCTGGAGCAGATCGGGAATGATTTTGGGGCGATCGCAAATGATCCCGAAGTGGTTAAGAGCGATTCCATTATGGTCGGGAATAATTCAGCGATAGTCAGCAACGATTCAGCGATGGTCGGGAATGGTTCAGCGGCAGGCGGCAACGATTCGGCAGTGGTCAGGAGTGGTTTAGTGACAGTCAGCAGCGATTCGGCAGTGGTCGGCAACGATTCGGCAGTGGTCGGCAACGATTCAGCGATGGTCGGGAATGATTCAGCAACGGGCAGGAACGATTCGGCAACGGGCGGGAACAGTTCAGTGACAGTCGGGAACGATTCGGCAATGCCTGAGAGTGTTTTCGCTAGAAACCAAGACGATTTTTAAGCACGGTGCCGTTAGAGAAGAATGGTCGGTCGTATCCATGACAGAAAAACCTCTTTCAGAGCTCTGTTAATTTTTCCTCGATCGCAGCAAATGCAGATCTAGGGGGATTCCGACTACTCTAGAAGGAAGTGTAAATAAATCTTTTCCTTTGGCGTTGCCTTTACCTGAAGCGAAAAGCTGCCAATGCCTACCCATTTTTCTCTAGCTCATGTCCGATTCCTTATCTCTGCGCGATCGCTATTTAGAACTGATTGACAAGATTGTTCAAGCTACGCTCAAGGGGCAAATTCGCTCCAAAGAGCAGGTTTACAAAATGCTGGTTGAGGGCGTGAGTCCAGGAACGGGCGAGATTTTTGAGCGATGTTTGGGCGATCGCATTGCTACGACTCAGCGCCAAACTGAAACGCAGGGGGATGAATTTAAGCAGGCAAAAGCGGTTCGTAGCTTACGAGCATTGCAGACCATTCGGGGAGAATGGGAGCGCTGGCAAGAACAAAACCAGGCAACGGAAGCACTAACCCGGGCAATTCAGCAGATTGTCACCGCTGAAACAGGCGATCGCCTGCACACGTTCCTTAAGCTGACTGACCCTAATCGCGCTCAGGCGCTTACTCTGTCACAACTTCAGCGACTCGCAAAAACACTACAGCAGCAGAGCGCACAACCCGAAGCCACAACAGATGCCAACGCCCAGCAAGAATTGCAGCAGCTTTCCCAGGGTTTGACCCAGGGTCTAACCTCGTGGCAGCGATTGGAAGACCACCTGGTTAGCTGGATTTATGAGCAGGGACGGGGGCTTGGTTTTGAAGGAGTTCCCGGACAGCGTGGACCTTGGGCGCTTTGGGCAAAGCAAGTGAATAGCCCGATGCCTCAATCTCTGTTTCACGCCCTGTCTCTGGAAAAATCGGTCGTGGAGTGGGCCGCGTCCCAGTCCACCAATCTAGATTTAAGTGCGCTGGTTGAGTTAGTCGTCGTCTTGCGGTGCCTTCAGCAAGGCTTAGTTAACTGGTTTGACAAGCTAGTTTATGACTCTAAAGTTGGGGCAAAGCTTTCAATTTCAACATTCCTAGCATTTGCGGTGATCTGGTCGCAGCTTGCAACGGGCATTCGTCAAGCTGCGATCGCTATTTCTCAGACCAGTTTGGGCGATGGCTGTTCGCAGCTCACGCTTCAGATTTTGCGAACCTTTGCTCAGCGAGACTATTTCCCGCTCTATGGCGGCATTTTTGCTTCATTTTCGGGTGAGTATCTGCGAAATGCGTTGGACTATCTAGATGAGCCTCTGCGCCGAGCCGAAGGAACCCAGGAAAAGGCGAGAATTTTAACGCTGTTAGGCTATTCCTTCCGCGCTCAAGGTCGGGTCGAGCAGTCCGTCGCGTTTCACCAGCAAGCGCTCGAAGTGGCTCGTGAAGCAGGCGATCGCCCCTGTGAAGTTGCTAACCTCAACCATCTCAGTCGCACCTGTATAGCCCAAACCAGCTACGCCGAAGCGATTAACTACAGCCAGCGAGCAGTCATTCTCAGTCGGCAAGCAGGCGATCGCCTGGGAGAAGCAAACGCCCTGGCAAATCTGGGTTACAGCGAAGTATTTCAGGCACAGCAGCTTGAACAAGCCGAGCCAGAGGTTTACGAATCCGCGATCGATCGTCTCCAGCAAGGGCTACAACTTTCTGAGAAATTGGGCGATCGCCAGAGTCAAGCCCTTTGCCTCAGCAGTTTAGGAATTGTCCAAGTGGCGCTAGATCAGGCTCAGGCAGCGATCGCCTACCTGGAAGGCGGCATCCAGGCAGCTCAATTTTCTGGCGACCTGTACCTGCAAGGCATCAACCTGGCTTATCTGGCAGAAGCTTACCATCGGCTGCAAAATCCGGCTCAAGCCATCCACACCGGATGCTTAGGAATGTACCTGTTAGAGCAAATCGCCTCCAACACCTGGCGACAGCCCGCAGGCTTGCTCACCGTGATTCGAGGACAACTGGGAGACGAAGCCTTTCAAACTAACCTGCAACAGCAGCGACCCGCCATCATCAGCGTCATTGGCGTAGATGGGTACGATCACCTCCCCACCTTGCTGGAGCGCTACAAAACCGAGTAGTTCTTTTACAGATGCAAAGATACAGATTTAGAATTTCACCAGGAAATTCTCGTAGGGGCGATTCGCGAATCGCCCCCACAAGGGGTTAAGGAATTCGTAGGTTGGGTGGAGCGTAGCGAAACCCAACCTACGCCGCTAAACTCCAGCTAGAAGCGATCGCCAACATTAAAGATCACTTCACTATCCCCCTGATCATTCAGTCCAAACTCCAGCCGCACTGGTCCAAAGGGCGTTCGGGCGCGTAAACCTACTCCATAACCCAAACCGTCTCCCGGCTTGTCTCGAACTTCTGCGGGTTCACCCGGTACGTTGTCCCCCGTCCCTAAATCAGTTGCGTAGTCCACAAACAGCGTGCCACCGACATCAATATCTTCGTCAAAGGCAGTGAACCCAAAGATCGGAAAACGATATTCAGCCGTTCCCTGAAGGAAACTGCGACCCGTGCCAATTTCACCGCCACCATAACCCCGCACCGAGCCAGCCCCGCCCAAGCTAAACGCTTCATACGGCGGCAAGTCGCCGATAAATGTACCTCCCTGTACATTCAGCACCAACGTGCGCGGACCTTCGGTGAAGCCAAACAGCGACAAGGGAATGAATCGGGTGTAGCTAGCAGCCAGACGGTTGAATAAGATATTGCTCTCGCCAATCGGAATCGATTGGTCAACGCCAACCCGTATTCGGTCGCCCTGAGTAGGATAGAGGCGATCGTCCCGGCGATCGCGCACCGCCGAAAAGTTGAGCGTTAGCAAATCATCCTGTCCATCTTCGTTGAAGGTAAGCCGATTGCCCAACTCATCTTCAGGAGCAATGTCAGAGCTGAACGCCTCATCCCGCACCGAAACCCGCTGGTAAGACACTCCTAGCGCCGCCACAAAATCTGGCGCAAGCGGACGGAAAAATTCAACTCCGCCGCCCAGCCGATGCACCCACGGATCTTCGCCATTGGGCAAATCAACCTCGCGATCGCCCTCATCAAATTCCGGTTCGATTCCCCGCTGATTAAACAGATTTATGGCATAACCCGTGCGGGATGAACTGCCCGCAATCCAGGGATCTCTAAAGTCCAAGTCAAACCCCAAGGTATTTTCACCCGCTTCAACCCCTAGCGACAGCGTCTGATTATTACCCCCAATGTTTCGCAATCCAAACCGCACGCCACCTGCCGTCCCACCTGCCCGATTCGACAAAGGCAACACGGTGACAGGACGGGCAGGGCCCTGAAGCGCAGTCGGGGCTGCCAGCGTTAACCCCGGCACGACGAAGAAGCGATCGCTTTCCAGCACATTCACAACCATGATCACCTGTCCATCTTCGGCAGGTTCTAACTCCAGCGTTGCCTGTCGCACAATACTCAGCCCGGTGACCCGCTCCAGCCCTTGTTGCGCTAAGTCTTGACTGTAAGCGTCTCCTGGCTGCAAGTTAAACTCTCGCGTGATGATGAAAGGTCGCGTCGTTCCTTCAGTTGGCTGTCCGTCCTCATCTACAAATTGCACTTGAATATCCGCAATGGTGGCTCCTTCAACCGGTGGCGCAACTGTTTCACCTTCAGGTGGCAGTTCTTCGGCTGGCTCTGGTTCTGTTGGCGGCGACAGTGGTTCTTCTGGAGGAAGAGTATCGATTGATTGAGTTAGTAAGGTTGAGGGAGAAGGGGGAATGGGCAATCGCCGCATCAACAGATCCTCTGCTCCAGCAGCAGCGGGTTGCAGAAGTGGTTGACTTGATTCACCTTCCAGCTCACCAACCGTTTGTGCCTGACTCGTTTCAATAAACAATAGATTCGCAAATACGACTCCTCCCGCCACAAGCCCAAGAAACTTTAGATCCAATAACCGGCAGCACTGCACTCTGTTTCTTTCCATAAACTCCTCATCGACTCACACAACGACTGCGAACCAACGAACCCATCAAATTACGAAACCTGGCAAGTTAGACATTAAGCGCCATCACTTGCACCGATACGCAGATGTAATAAATCTCCTGCCTGCTACAAAACTGGGCAAAGTGTTGAACTCTCCTCTAAACTTTACAATCCTTGCTCCACGCCTCATACCTTAGAGGGATAAAAGTCTGATGTCTATTGAAATAGGTATAAGGTTCAATATTTTATGGAATATATCTACGACTGAATACAGATGGATCTAGCCAAGGGGTTTCGGAAGATGGTAGTGAATATTACATAGATAAATTCCATGCACGGTAATCAGGTTACACTTCCAAACCCTGACCTAGAGGCAAGCTGGAGAACAACCGCCCAGCTAACTAAAGCGGATTACGCTCAGGCGGAGCAACACTTTACTCATTTATTAGAAGTAGAAGATTTGGATCAAAATCTAGACCGCCATGTCGAGCGCGTTAATGCTTTTGAGCAAGTCTTAGATTTAGCGATTTCCGCAGCCTACCAGTCAGCAAACTGCTCTAACTTGGCCCGTCTATTTACACAGCAAATTTTGTATCGGATCAATCGCCTAAAGCTGTTTTGGTTTGATGATCTGCGAAATTACTGCAACGAACGCTCCGTTTATCTACAAGACGTGCGGGATCAGATTGAACTGTCCTGGCAGCAGTGGGAAGCCTCACAGCTATCGCTGGAAACGTTGCAAAATCTGGATGTTACCCAAGCACTAACCGACCGAGCCGCTGAGGATCTGGAGCCAGAGCTATCAGAAAATGGCAGATATTTTCAAGAGGAAATGCAAGAAGCAGGGTATCGTCGGTTGCTGGCGATCGCCTCTCTTGACGGCTTGGTAGAAGCCAGTCAACTATCCCGCACCTTGGGCGGCGTTAGCAACGAGATTCACTCTGTGCTAACTCGCCTGCTGGTAGAAGAATACGGAGCAGGTCGGCTCAACCGCAAACATTCCTCCTACTTCACCCGAATGCTAGAGGAATTAGACATGGAAACTGAGCCAGAAGCCTACTTCGGTCTGGTACCCTGGGAAGTTTTGGCAACAATCAACCACAGTTTCTTGCTATCTGAGCGCAAGCGGTACTTTTTGCGCTACGTAGGTGGATTGCTACACACAGAAATCTCGGTCCCTGCTGCCTTCAGCGTTTATAGCAACGCCGCCCAGCGGTTGGGGCTTTCAGAAAACGCTACGGGCTACTGGGATTTGCACATCAAAGTCGATAAATTGCATGGACGCTGGATGCTCGACGAGGTTGCTTTGCCACTGATTAACCAGTACCCCAATGATGCTTGGGAACTAGTGTTTGGCTATGACCAGCAAAAGCTAATGGGCGATCGCGCTGGAGCAGCAGTTGCCGCACTCTGCCGTGAAGCTGACCAAAATGCTTCTAAACGGTTCACCTAACCTGAAGCCAGCTTGTGAGCAAAGCGAGTTGTTTCAGGCAGCCGATACTTTGGAGTACAGGCAAGCACATATTCAATCGATGTTTCCAGACTGATTCGGTGTCCAGGCGAAATGTAAAGCGGTTTTGTGTTGGGACGCGTCCGCAAGACCGCTCCGATTGTTTCGCCTTTGTGTAGCAGGGCTACCCAACTTCCTTTTTGATCTGGCACCTCGCCATGTTTACCAAACAGCCGAGACTTTGCCACTCCGACAGTAGGCAAGTCTACCAACAGCCCTATGTGAGAGGCAATGCCCAATCGACGCGGATGGGCAATTCCCTGCCCGTCACAGAGCAGCAAGTCTGGTGTGATTGTGAGCTGCTCCAAGGCATCCAAAACGGCAGGCACTTCTCGGAAAGACAACAACCCAGGAATATAGGGAAACGAAGTGGGACGGCGGGCAATTGCCTGCTCTTTCAACTCCAATTCAGGAAAACTCAAAACTGCTACCGCAGCACGAGTAGTGTCTCCATTATCCTCAAACCCCACATCAACTCCTGCGACAAAGTCCACAATACCGAGACAGTCGGTAGTGATCACCTGCTCTTTCAGGGATTGTTGAAGGGCGATCGCCTCCTCAGCCGTTTTTGCCCAATCATATTCTTGGTTAATCTTCATGGCGACCACCCTTCTCGTAGCCTTGCCCTCATTCAGGCACATAAAAAATAGGGGCAAGCGACTGCACTTAACCCCTACCAAACGTTATCCTAATTTGTCAGAACTCGGCCAAAAGCAATATTGAGTAAGCAGCGGACGACAAGGGGCTTAAGCCCCTTGTTTCGCGACAGACAACCTCCGTATTGGCTTAGCGACCGACCCCTACATAGCGGAAACCAACCGCTTCCAGTGTTTCTTGATCCAGGAAGTTACGACCGTCAATCATCACCGGGTTGTTCATCAGCTTAGACATTTTGGCGTAGTCAAGCGTACGGAATTGTGCCCAGTCCGTTACGAGAACTAGTGCATCACAACCATCAGCCAAACGCTCTGGATCAGTTTCCACAATCACGTTCGACAGCCCGTGACGCATTCCTGTTTGTGAAACTAGCGGGTCAAAAGCTTTAACTTTGGTGCCCAAACGGGACAAGTTTTCAATCAGGTCAAGTGCGGGAGCGTCTCGCATGTCGTCAGTATCAGGCTTAAAGGTCAAGCCTAACAGTCCCACGGTCTTGCCTTTGAGAATTTTCAGGACTTGCTGAAGCTTCTCAATCGTGATCAGTCGTTGGCGCTGGTTGACACTGACAGCCGCCTTAAGCAGCTGTGCCTCGTAGCCGTAGTCATCTGCCGTATGAATTAGCGCTGAGACATCTTTGGGGAAACAAGATCCACCCCAGCCAATGCCTGCTTGCAAAAACTTGCTGCCGATGCGGGAATCCAAACCGATGCCTTTAGCAACTTGAGTGACATCCGCACCTACGCGATCGCAAATATTTGCGACTTCGTTGATGAAGCTAATCTTGGTCGCCAGGAAAGCATTTGAGGCATACTTCACCATTTCAGCTGAGCTGATGTCGGTGACAACTACAGGCACCGTTGGAAGAGATTGGTCTGCGGCGAACTGACGAGACACAATCGGAGCATACAGCTCTTTCATCATGGCGACCGCCTTCTGACTGTTGCTGCCCAAAACAATCCGGTCAGGGTTGAAGGTATCGAATACCGCTGAACCTTCCCGCAGAAATTCTGGGTTGCTCACCACATCAAAGTCAGCTTCAACCTCAGATGGAGGCAATTCTTCTACAATCCCGCCAGCAGGAACCAGAGACTTTTGCCGCTCAGCAATGCCATCTAGTACAATCATTCGCACCCAGTCACCAGAACCAATGGGTACAGTTGACTTGTTTACAATTACTTTATAGCCGCCATTCAGGTTAGAGCCAATTCCACGGGCAACCGCCTCTACATAACGGGTGTCGCTCTCTCCAGTAGGCAAAGGAGGGGTGCCAACTGCAATAAATAAAACCTCGCCATGAGATACACCAGCAGCCAAATCGCTAGTAAACAAAATGCGCTGATCCTGAATTGCACTCTGCATCAGTTCTGATAAGCCAGGTTCAAAAATAGGGGATTGCCCTGACTGCATCAGTTTGACTTTCTCTTCATTGTTGTCAACGCAAATTACCTCGTGCCCGATGTGCGCTAAACAAACTCCGGTGACCAAGCCAACATATCCTGTACCAATGACACAAACACGCATAGGGGTGCATCCTCGCGAAAGAGCAGGTTAGTGAAACAATGAGTGTGGAAAGAGCTGTAACTAATCCCTACCTAAAGATAGAAATTGTTATTTCTGAAGGTAAGGAATTGTCAGGTTTACTGACAATTCCTCAAAGGGATTACTTTGAAATCGGCTGAGGACTGCGATCGCCAATTCGAGTCCTAAAGTCTTCTACAGTCAACTGCAAACCCTCCTTCAAGGGAACTGTAGGCTGCCAACCTAACCAGGTTTTGGCTCTGGTAATGTCTGGCTTGCGGCGACGGGGATCATCCTGTGGCAGAGTTTCAAATTTAATCTCTACATCAGGATTGACCATTTGCTGCACTGCTTGAGCCAATTGTAAAATCGTGTACTCATCCGGGTTGCCCAAGTTAACTGGACCCGTATGGTCACCATTCATCAACCGCATCAACCCTTCCACCAAGTCGGAGACGTAGCAGAAGCTGCGGGTTTGCGAACCTTCTCCATAGACCGTCAAAGGTTGATTTCTTAATGCTTGCACCACAAAATTGCTAACGACACGACCATCGTTTTCTAGCATTCTGGGTCCGTAGGTGTTGAAAATTCGAGCAACGCGAATTTCTACGTCATTCTGGCGGTGGTAGTCGAATGCCAAGGTTTCCGCAACTCGCTTGCCCTCGTCGTAGCAACTGCGAATACCGATGGGATTAACGTTGCCGCGATACTCTTCTGTCTGCGGATGGACCTCTGGATCACCATAGACTTCAGAAGTGGACGCTAATAAAAATCTAGCCTTGACTCGTTTTGCGAGTCCCAGCATATTCAGCGTTCCCATCACATTCGTTTTGATGGTTTTAACTGGGTTGTACTGATAATGTACCGGAGAAGCTGGGCAAGCCAGATGATAAATCTGATCCGCTTCTAACCGAATCGGCTCAGTGATGTCGTGACGAATCAACTCGAAGTAGGGATGATTCAACCAGCGGAGCAAGTTCCGCTTGTGACCTGTGTAGAAATTGTCTAAACAGATTACTTCATGCTCATCTTCGAGCAGGCGATCGATGAGGTGGGAGCCAATAAAACCCGCACCACCCGTGACTAGGATTCGCATAATTTTGCAGCTACAGTTATTTGAAGTAGGAGGGCTGAATTGTTCAAAATGGTCGCTAGACCTGCACCCTCGCCAGCCAGGATTTAAGCTTCAAGCTAACCTGGAATCAAAGTATCGTCCAGTCCTGACAATGTTGTTAGCGCTTTGTAAGCAACTTAACAGAGATTTAAGGTCTGATGAGGACATAGGGTGTATGGTTCACCAAATCTTCAACGCTCTATTAATCGTTGTTGAAGAATTTTACAAACTCAAGTTCCCCATGTCCGCTACAAATATGCAAGTGTCGAAAGGTTGATTTTGAAATCGAAAACAAAAATGGAGGATAGGCGATACTATCCTCCATTTTTTTCATTAACCTTCGTAGCTATAGCTACATATCTCAAGGCATCTAAAGCAGGAAGGGAGTAAACCACTAAAGTTTTAGCACTGCCATAAATGCTTCTTGAGGTACGTCTACTGTCCCAATTGATTTCAAGCGTTTCTTACCCTTCGCCTGCTTTTGCAATAGTTTTTTCTTACGACTGATATCACCGCCATAACATTTAGCTAGTACATCTTTACGTAAAGCCGGAATGCTTTCACTGGCAATAACTCGACTGCCGATAGAGGCTTGAATCGGAATTTTAAACTGATGACGCGGGATCAGTTCTTTGAGCTTCTCGACCAATGCTTTGCCGACGTAATAAGCCTTGTCGCGGTGAACGATGGTCGCTAAGGGATCAACTGGATCACCATTGATTAGAATGTCCAGCTTGGCTAAGGGGTTTTCTCGGTAGCCAATCAGATGATATTCCATGCTGGCGTAGCCTCGCGATCGCGACTTCATCTGGTCAAAAAAGTCAGTCACGACTTCTGCCAGAGGCAATTCGTAGGTTAGGGTAGTGCGTCCCTGAACCAGATATTTCATGTCTTTAAAGTCGCCGCGCCGATTCTGGCTAAGCTCCATCAGAGCTCCAACGAACTCCTCCGGCGTGATCATATCGACTTTGACGTAGGGTTCCTCAATTTTTTCACGCTGTTGAGGATCGGGCAGGAGACTGGGGTTGTCGATCATGACAACTTCACCATCAAGTTTCGTGACCTGATAGATCACAGATGGCGCTGTTGTGATCAGATCCAGCCCATATTCGCGCTCCAAGCGTTCCTGGACGATTTCCATGTGTAGCAGACCCAGGAAGCCACAGCGAAAGCCAAAGCCCATTGCGCTGGAGGTTTCCGGCTCATACTGCAAAGCGGCATCGCTGAGGCGCAGCTTTTCGAGAGCTTCGCGTAAGTCTTCAAACTGATCGGCATCAGTGGGAAACAGCCCACAAAATACCATTGGCTTTGCTTCGGTATAGCCGGGCAGCATAGCCGAGGCAGGATTTTTTGCCTGGGTGATAGTATCACCGACGCGGGCATCTTCAACCGATTTGATGGCAGCGGCAATGTAGCCCACTTCCCCAGCGTGCAGCTCTTCGACCTGAATTTGGGTTGGGGAAAGCACGCCCAATTCGTCGATTTCGTACTCTTTCTTAGATGCCATGAGTCGGATGCGATCGCCCTTCCTCACCGTTCCATCCATCACCCGAAAGTAAACAATTACACCCCGGTAGCTGTCGTAATAGCTGTCAAAAATTAAGGCACGGAGCGGCTCTTGAACCGTATCTTGCGGCGGCGGCACTAGATAAACAATTGACTCCAAGATTTCGTTAATTCCAATTCCTTCTTTAGCTGACGCAAGGATTGCACCGCTGCAATCGAGTCCAATAATTTCTTCAATTTCTGATTTAACTCGCTCGGGGTCAGCGCCAGGCAAATCAATTTTGTTTAAAACTGGAATAATTTCCAGATTATGTTCTAACGCCAGGTAGACGTTTGCCAAGGTTTGCGCTTCTACCCCTTGGGAGGCATCAACCACGAGCAAGGCCCCTTCGCAAGCGGCAAGCGATCGCGACACCTCATAGGAAAAGTCAACGTGACCAGGGGTATCAATCAGATTTAGAACGTATTGCTGCCCATCTCTGGCGGTGTAGTTCATCCGAGCAGCTTGCAATTTGATGGTGATGCCCCGTTCTCGCTCCAACTCCATGTTGTCGAGAAACTGCTGCTTCATCTCGCGATCGCTAACAGTACCAGTTACCTGGAGCAAACGATCTGCCAGAGTAGACTTGCCGTGATCAATGTGGGCAATGATAGAAAAATTACGGATACGAGAGACGGGTACGTCAGTCATAGACCTCAGCAAACGAGCAAAAAATAAGAGTAGTAGATAAAGCAGGCTGCCACTTAAAAACTTTGGGACAAGTGTCTGCCTTTTAATCTTGCAACACAGATGAGGTAGCTTGCCCCTAATATCTGCCTGCAAAGCCTGTACTGACCTCGCCTAAATACCAAAGTTACTTAAAGTATTGTAATGCTTCCCTATCAATCAAGCATGTTTTAGCTTTTTATCAAGATTTTTAGCTATGGGAGAACATGCAGAGTAAGCTTCTGACCTAATAGTTCTCCCTAGCAAGGGTAAGATTGTGATCAGGGCCGACTAAGGCAGCTTAATTAGAATCCGTGATTCCATCCTAATTTGTAGTCTTGCCGAAGAGTGCAGCGTAGAATAACGAATTAGTGGAACTTGAAGTGTCCCGCGTCAAAAAGAGGACTTCTTTATTTTATGAATGAACCTGCTGCCAATTCTGAGCAGTTATCGGACAAAGTAAAGCTCTCAATCCAAATGGATGCTGAACTCCTTGACCAGATCAGCCATCTGACTAACGACCCCAGTAAGGTGATTGAGGTCGCTGTCAGGCAATGGTTGCGTGGGGGTGCGCGGCGAGATGACGACCTGACTCGGACACTACAGCGTAATCCACCTGTTCCGCCGCGGGGTGAGTGGAATGACTAAAAATGACTAAAAGCTATGTAAACTCAACTCAAACCAACCTGTGTTTGTAGGAAAGTTAGCTAGATTAGTGACTAGAAGTGACTAGAACTTGGTTAACAAAGTGGGTGACACTTCTCCAAATGCGGGTAAATTGGGTGAGGGTAAAAATCTAAATCCCGTTTCAAAGTCTTGATTTGGGTACAGGTATCTGCTGGTTGCATCTATCTTCAGCTAATTTAGGCAAATGCTTAATCCTTACATCTTGTAGTTTCCAGTTCTGCGCTGATGACTCCGCACAGTGATTCTATGCTTCCCCTGACTGAGTCTACAGACTTGATAGCTGGCAAAAAGCATGACGGCTGCTTAAATACTCCTGGCATTGACCTGGTTTTTACTCAGGATGTTACAGGTCAATATTTGTCGTTTTATTGGCGAGACGCATCTCACTACCATTTGGATTTAAGCCAAGTAGTTGGGCACCGAATTGGAGAAGCGTTTAGCCCAGTGGCGATCGCCCCTTATCTCAATCGAGTGCGGCACGTTCTAGAACACCTGACCCCTGAAAAATTTAACTATCCCTTCCGCTGCGCTGATCAACATCTGGTGTTTGACCTGACCATCAGCCCAATTTTGATGCCTCACGGTACAGCAACTAGTATCATCGTGACTGGGCGTTTACTCTACACTTGCCCAGAAAATCAGGCACTAGAGCTAATTGATTCTTTAGTTCATCCCGTTGCTATTGCGAACCCGGAACGATATCAAAAACTGCTGACCCAAGTTGCCTGGAACGTTCGCCGCACCCTCGACCTACAACTCATCTGGCAGCAGACTGTAAGCGGTCTGGGTGAAGCCCTTGCCGTGAGCCGCTGTCTGGTCTGCTCCTATCAACCGCTCGATACCGAAGTAGAAGTCGTTGCTGAATATTGCCAATCCGACGTTGAGTCAATGCTAGGTGCAAGGCTACAGCTAACCGAAGAACTTCATCTCGGTCAAGCCTTGGCAACGCTAAAGCCAGTTTTTTTGACCTGTACCGATCAGTCAATCAATCAAAACTACTCAGTCTTAACAGTTGCAACCTGCTACAAAGACCAGCCTAACGGGTTAATCATTCTGCACCAGTTTGACCAAAACCAGGCTTTAAGCGAAGTAGAAATCAGGCTGGTGCAGGAGCTTGCCGATCAGGTTGGCACCGATATTGCCCATGCGACCCTGTTTGCAGAAAGCCAAACGCTTGCCGTTGAGCTGCAAGAGGCAAATGCTAGGCTGTTGCAAAAGCATCGAGAACTGGAAGAAGCCCGCCATCAGGCAGAAGAAGCCTCTCGGCTGAAAAGCGAGTTCTTGGCCAACACCTCTCATGAACTGCGAACTCCCCTGAACGGCATGATCGGCTTTTTGAAGCTGATTATGGACGGCATGGCAGACGACCCAGCCGAGCAAAGCGAATTTATTCAGGAGGCTTACCATTCAGCCGTTCACTTGCTCAGCATCATCAACGACATTCTTGATATCGCCAAGATTGAAGCAGGCAAGATGGAGCTAGACCTGAATCCGGTCAAGCTAGACGATCTGCTCAGTGACGTAGAGAACTTTACTCGAACCCAAGCTCAACAGAAAAACTTGAGCTTTGAGATTCGCACTCCGGCAACCCGCGATGAAGTGATTTTGATGGGCAACTATCAGCGGTTGTTGCAAGTGATGCTTAACCTGGTTGGCAATGCTATCAAGTTTACTCATCAGGGCGGTGTAACGATTAGCGCTGAAGTAATCCACAAAAAAGTTGTTGTCCAAAACCAGGAGAAACCTGGCATGGTCAAGATTAGCGTTGCCGATACAGGCATTGGCGTTTCTCTGGAAAAGCAGGACAAACTGTTTCAATCTTTTAGCCAACTAGACGGCTCTCGCACACGCCAATATGGCGGCACAGGTTTAGGGTTAGCCATTTCGCAGAAACTTGTAGAAGCGATGAGCGGGGTGGTGAACTTCTACAGCATGGGCGAAGGGTTGGGTTCTACGGTCACGTTTACGGTGCCGCTCTATCAAGATCCTGTGATGACCTCTGCCCAGATTGGCAATGCAGCTGATTTATTGCTCTAGTAAATTATTGAATTTTGGGTGTGGATTTGAGGGCTGGAGCAATACCTTCGCGCTCAGATTTATCTTTGGTTTAGGTTATCCACTCAGCCAAAGCGCTATAGTGAGGGATTGCACGGAAGTTCAGAGTGTGTCAGAGTTTTAGCCATGACTATGGGAAAGCGAACACAAGCGGCAGAGCTAGAAGTCCGTCTGTTGCGAGAAGGAATTATTGAATCAAGGCATCACGTTCATGCGGTTGTGTGTGATGACCGGGGGCGGGTTTTGTCAGTGGCAGGGAATTCGGAGACGGCTGCTTTTGTTCGTTCGGCGTTGAAGCCTTTTCAAGCCCTGGCGGTGACGACGACGGGCACGATGGAGCGCTATAACCTGAGCGATCGCGACTTAGCAATTATCTGTAGCTCTCATAAGGGCACGATTGAGCAGGTCAGGCAGGTTTTTAACATTCTTTGGCGTGCTGACATCGATCCGTCAATGCTGCAATGCCCGATTCCTGAAGGAAAGCATAGCCCTTTGCAATACAACTGCTCTGGAAAACACGCTGGGATGTTAGCAGTTTGTCAGCAACGCAGCTGGTCGTTTAATAGTTATCTTCAGCGCAACCACCCAGTTCAGCGATTGATTCTGGGCAAAGTTGCTGAGTTGCTGCGAATGCCTGCAGAGGAATTTATCAGTGCTCACGATGACTGTGGCGCACCCACCTACTTTATGCAGCTAGGGCAAATGGCAACTTTGTATGCCCTGCTGGCTTCAAGAGACAACCTGGATATGGAACGCATTGTCCGAGCAATGACCCATCACCCAACGATGGTGGCAGGGGATGGCGAATTTGACACGGAGTTGATGCGTTTGTCAGAAGGGGAACTGGTAAGCAAGTCCGGTTCTGAAGGAATTCAGTGTATTGCCAGATTGGGCGAAGGGTTGGGGCTGGCGATCAAGGTGCTGGACGGGGCAAAGCGAGCCAAATACGCAGTAGCAATTCACATTTTGAAACAGATGGGCTGGATCAGTCCGACGATCGCTGAAACCCTATCAGAAACCTACATGACCCAGGGTAACTTTAAGCGGTTAGATGTCGTTGGCGAGCTTTCTTTGCTCTGACCTGCAAAAAAACAAAAAAAGAACACCACATTTGCAAATAACCTGCTATAGTTAGAAGGGCGATGCGGGGTAGAGCAGCCTGGTAGCTCGTCGGGCTCATAACCCGAAGGTCAGTGGTTCAAATCCGCTCCCCGCCACCAAATGAACGAAAGCCCTGTGACTTCTTAGTCACAGGGCTTTTGTGTATGAAAAATCATTAGCGATTTTGACCATTCCTCCAGAAGCAGGGCTGGGACTCAGTAGAATGAAAGTACTAGCGAAGGCAAACGCAGGATTGAGAGGCAAAGGTTAAATGGATTTTAAGCTGCGGAAACCCATTTTGGTGGGAGGGTTGGGGTTGACGGCTGGGGTTTGGTTACTGCACGGACTCAACCCTGGAGTTGCTGATTTTAGCGGTACTGCCATTTGGGGGGCACTTGCTCTCAGTTCTGGCTTTTGGTGGCTACGCAAGCGATCGATCAAACCGCTCGACCTGACGGTTCCAGCGATACCTGTTGATCGGACTGCTGTAGAAAAAGCACTGTCCGCAGTTGAAACCTTAGTGAAGCAACTGGCAGCAGAAACTAACACAGGAACTCAGACTGCCGCTCTCACCAGCTTTCAGGAGAAACTGACCCAGCTAACCGCTGAACTAGAACGCAATGAAGTTCGTTTGGCGATCGCAGGCGGTCAATCTGTTGGTAAGACAGCTCTAACTCAATATTTGACTGAGAACTGGGTACCTCAACCCCAAAAGATTTCTATCAGTGACACCGTTGGACTTTTTGCTGAACCTGGAGAAGCTGGGGAAACGCTCGCACCAGAAGTTGATTCAGCCGATTTAGTGCTGTTCATCACGGCTAGCGATTTGACCAGCCCAGAGTATCAGACGATCCAGCAGTTGCTAACGCGACAGCAGCGAGTTTTGCTGCTGTTCAATAAACAGGATCAGTATTTGCCTGATGAGCGTCCATTGGTGTTGCAACAGATTCGGGCACGGGTACAAGGACAACTGGCTACAGAAGATGTGATGGCGATCGCCACTGCTCCTGCGCCGGTTAAAGTGCGGCAATACCAGTCTGGAAGCGTTCAAGAGCGACTGGAGCAGCCTACCGCTGATGTAGCTGGGTTGAGCGATCGCCTGACTCAAGTTTTGGCAGAAGAAGGTCAGCGATTGGTCTTATCTACCGTGCTGCGTCAGGTCAATTTGCTCAAACTCGATGTTCAGAATGCGTTGAATCAGATGAGACGCGATCGCGCCCTACCTCTAATTGAGCAGTCTCAGTGGATTGCTGCTGCTGCTGCCTTTGCCAACCCTGTCCCAAGTTTAGATTTGCTGGCGACTGCTGCAGTCAATACTCAACTGATTGTTGACTTGGGCGAGATTTATCAGCAAAAGTTCTCCTTGCAGCAGGCAAAAACAGCTACAGGTACGCTAGCTGACCTGATGGTTAAGCTGGGCTTGGTCGAGCTATCTGCTCAAGCGATCAGTCCTTTGCTCAAGAGCCATGCCGTCACCTTTGTAGCGGGTGGTTTGATGGAGGGACTGAGCGCTGCCTATCTGACTCGCTTAGCAGGGCTTAGCTTGATCGAGTATTTCCAGGAGCAAAGCTACGTCCTTGACCCAAACGCAGCCCCTTTCCAGGTTGGTCGTTTGACTCAAAAACTGAAAGCCGTATTTCAGGACAACCAACGAACAGCTTTCCTCCAAGCTTTGGTGCAGCAGGGAATTAGCCGCCTTGCCCCAGCGCCAACGCCAGCGCTCCCTGGTAGTGCAGCTAAGTAACTTGATGGCATCCCATAGAGTACGGCAGGCTAGTCAGCGATTGTTGATTAGCCTGCTGATCGTTGAAGCGCTAATTTTGCTGGTTTATCTAAGCAGCATTCGGGCGACGGGCACGGCTTATCCGCCATTTGATTTTAATGGTCAGGCTACGGTGCCATCTTTGCTGCAAGCGCTGCATTTTTTGGCGATCGCTCTCATCATTCTATGGATATTAGGACAGCGATATTTCCATCAAGTTTCTATTCAAAAATCAAACGGTTTTGCTCCGGAGAAACTATTTAGCCGCTCCCAAAAATCGCCTGCCCAAATTCCTTCTCTGGCTTTCCTCATTACCTTCGCAGTGTTAGTTTTTTATGCCGCAGTTGATGAAGTTTTCAAAATTCATTTGCAGCTTCATCGACTACTAGCAGGTCAAAACTGGAAATGGCTTTACCTCAATCTGTTTGCAGGCATCATGGTATGGCATGGACAGGACTTCATTCGACTTTGGCGGCAATCTCAAAGAGAAACTTACCTAGTACTGCTAGGCATTGCGATTTTTGTTCTGGGTGGATACGGGTCTGAAATTCTTAAAGATTTTCTGCTTGACGCTGGCTCTTACCAAAGCATTGAACATGAAACAGTTTTGGAGTTACCAGTTGAAAACTTGAGAATTGCCTACGAAGAATTATCAGAATTAATTGGCGAGAATTTGATCCTTTACGCTTGTCTTCAGTTTGTTGGTAAGCGTTTAGAACTAGGGAAAGTAGTTTAACAGAGTTCTTGACAGTAAAACTTTGCTTTTTCGAGTAAAAGTGCAGCACTTTCTGCGTCTGACAAACCCGTGACATCAACACTATAAATCGGCACTTTCCGCTTTTCTAAATCGTATTGATAGGTTTTGTCGTAGTACTCCAGAATCAGGTCAAATGCCTCGGTAAGCTGACGCTGTTGGAGCAGGGCGATCGCCTGCTGAGTTCGCAATCCACCTAAACGCTTGCGAATTCGTTCTGTTGCACCAATCAATTCCTCGATATTTGCTGAGCCATATACCTCTACTAAAAGCGCTAATCGCTCAGCACGTGGGCGAACCACCTGAATAATCGGAGCCTGTATCATTTGCTGGAATAGCGGATCAGGTACCCGACAAATGCCGATTCGACAGCTTTCGGCTTCAATCCAAACGGGTTGGGCTGGGTCAAAGTTAGACCAGGCGATCGCCACTCGATTCTCAAAATGCTCATTCGAGGGCTGCGGCGGCAGACCCAAACTACCAAAACTGCTGCCTCGATGACTTGCTAGTTGCTCCAGATCCAGGGTTTGTGCACCCTGGGCTGCCAAGGCAGTGAGAATGTTAGTTTTGCCAGTTCCCGTCATGCCGCCCAAGGTAATGATTGGCTTAGGTGTTTGGCAAGCGTTCAGCGCCCAATTGCGAAAAGTTTTATAGCCACCTTTTAGCGTAGAAACTTGGAATCCAGCCATCTCCAGCACCCAAGCGACGGCTCCGCTCCGCATTCCGCCACGCCAGCAGTGAATCCGAACCTGTTTGTCGGGTGCCAAGGCTTTTGCCTGGGTGATGAAGTTAACGAATTTTGGACCCGCGATCGCAAACCCCAACTCCACTGCCTGCTCTCTTCCCTGCTGCTTATAACAAGTCCCCACCTGTGCCCGTTCTTCATCCGTAAACAAGGGAAAGCTCTTGGCATTGGGAATGTGCCCCTGAGCATACTCATTAGGACTTCGCACGTCCAGGATGATGCCCGGTGTGTTGAGGAAATCGGAAATCGGGAAGGAGTGGGGCATGGAGGGGCTAGGGACTGGGGACTAAGGGTTAGGATTCTAGGGAGCAGCATCTTGCCCGCTCGCTAGTTCTACGTTAGGAGAACTTCAGAAATTACCCTATCTATTGACTATCGTAATGGGGAGCCTGCTCTGAGCGGAGGGAAGGACGTTACCGATAATGTGGCTATGAGGGTATCCCGCAGATTGCAGGCAGGCGAGACAGTCGCTAGCGCGATCGCCAGGAACAGCAGCCAGCAGCCCACCCGATGTTTGGGGATCAAACAGCAGGGGAAATAGGGCATGACTGCTTACCTGATCGAGATTTTGAATTTGGCGGGAGGCTTGAAGGTTTTGAGCATAAAGAGAACTGACAATACCTTGCTGGAGCGTATTTTCTGCACCATCCATAACTGGGATCGCTTCCAGATTTAATTCGACGGAAGCTTGAGAAGAACGAAGCATTTCTGCCAGGTGTCCTATGAGTCCAAAACCAGTGATGTCGGTGCAGGCGATCGCTCCATGTTCCCGTAAACAGGCTGACGCTGCTTGATTAGAAAGCAACATAGACTGAATTGCAGCTTCGATCCAGCGTCCTTTTGCCTTCAGTTGCATATCGGCAGCAAACAGCGTCCCAGTACCCAGCGCTTTGGTCAGAATCAGGACGTGTCCGGGTTTCATGCCGCTCTTTCTTAAGAGGTGATCGGGATGAGCCAATCCATTGCATGACAGTCCGAATGCTAAATCTGGGCCTTCGCTGGTGTGTCCACCAACCAGGACAGCCTGAGCTTGATTGAGTGTTTTTACTGCACCTGAAAGCAGTTGATATAAAGTTTCTTCGAGTTTGGCTGGGGTGGCGTAGGGAAGGGTGGCGATCGCCAGCGCACTCTGTGGCTCAGCCCCCATTGCAAAAAGGTCACTCAAGCAATGATTGGTGCTGATCTGCCCAAATAGGAAAGGATCGTCGATCAGGGCGCGAAAATAGTCCACCGTTTGCACCATTGCCTGTCCTGCTGGCACCTGTAGAACAGCGGCATCCTCAGCAGCATCTAGTCCAATCAACACATCTTTTCGACTTGTCCAGGCTTGCTCTTGCTGAACGCGCTTTAGAGACTTCTCTAAGGTTGAACTGCCAACTTTGGAACCACAGCCTGCACAGGGCATGGAGGACGGGGGGTTGGAGATTGGGGAGTAGGGATTAGAGATTGGGAGTTGAGGGTTAAGGGCTGGCTCTCCCATTGGCTTGAGGTGAGTGAACTGGCGCATGAATTTGCGATCGATACGGTCTTTCCAGCGCCAGAGAAGGGGAGAGGGCCCAACGGCGAAGGGATCACGGGAAGCGAGAGCGGCGCGATCGCCCGTTCCTACTAAAATCAAGTACTTCTTTTGCGGAATAAATGGCTTGAGCGGTTTGTTGAGCAGCGCATTGCGGAGATTTTGAAATAGCGGTTTGCCCTGACGGACAGCAAACACACCTGCCTTGGGGCGTGGGTGGCTTACCATTGTGGCGACATCTCCAGCGGCAAAAACCTGAGAATGAGAGACAGATTGCAGCGCGTCGTTGACCTGAATGAATCCTTGGGCATTGGTTGCTAAGCCTGACTTACTCAGCCAGGGAGCGGCGGCAGCTTGTGTCACCCAGAAAACGCGATCGCACTCTACGTTTAGCCCTGATTCGCACCTGACCAACCCTGGCTTAACCTCAGAAACGCTCTCTTGCAGGTGCAGCTCTAGACCGCGATCGCTCAAAATCTTGCCTAGCTGTTGACCCACCCAGGGATTGCGATCGGGCAACAGGCGACTACCCCGATGAAACAGGTGCAATTCCAAGTTGGTCAAAGGCTGTCCAGCAGCCTGATAAATCCGCTGTAGATGCGCCTGCACTGACAGTGCCAGTTCTACCCCGCCTGCTCCCCCTCCGACGATGCCTAGCCTGAGAGGTTGATGGGGAGTTTGGGTGACCGCTTCTACCAGTTGTTCCCAGTAATGCAGAAATTGGGAAATGGGTTTAACTGGGGTGGCATGTTCCAAGGCTCCTGGAACGGGTGATGCAGTTGGCGTGCTGCCAATATCGATGGAGAGCAGGTCAAAGGCGATCGGCGGACGGTTGGCACACAGCACTCGATTTTGCTCTAGATCTAAACCGATCGCTCGATCAATGACCATTTGCGCCTGAGCAAATTGGCTCAGAGGGCGCAGATCAATATGGCAATCATCAAAACTGTAAAGCCCTGCTACATAGCCAGGCAACATTCCTGAATAGGGTGTGTGGGCAACATCGGTGATCAGCGTCAACCGCACACCGAGCAGCGGCTTCATGCCAAATTTTTTGAGGGCGATCGCATGACTGTGCCCGCCTCCAACCAATACTAAATCTCGAACGATTGGCTGCGATCGCTGCTTTCCTGCTTCCACCAAACACTACCTCATTGGAGTTAAAAAGTTACTGAGTAATAAAACCTTTTCAAGGTTTCAGTAGTTTCACGCGTCGTTTTCATAAATTTTCTTCAAGTAGCTTTGATCTTAATACTTTTCTTCCGTATAAGTACGAGTTTTTGTGAGTAGAAATGAATTTTAATCGGCAGCAAAACAATGAAAATATTTTTTGAAAGATAAAACTTTCTTAGTATTTGTTATTAGGTATAATCAAAACTCATGTCATCGTTTGAACAATTTATAGCTAGATGCAATAAACTCAACAAAGACATGTCAAACTAACTCGAAGTGATCACACGATTCATAAAAGGCAGAGCTTTCAAGCTCTTATACGAGTTTAGGAGTAGTATTTAGGACAGATTTTTTATCGAAAAGAGGCTATTACATAGCTATGGGAATTGATACTTACTCTACAGTTTTAAAATATCTGGACTACTCGGCTCAATTTATTAGGTCGAACGGTCAACATAATTGATAACTGCGCCCAAAGATCCATTTTGGACATTTCTTACAATTAGGTTCCGATGGACAAAAAAATCATTTTGATCGCAGATGATGAACCTCAACTGAGGCTCTTGGTACGAACAACACTTGAGGACGAAGATTACGACATCTATGAAGCTGAAGATGGACAACAAGCCTTGGAAATTGCAGCTCAGATTAGCCCTGACCTATTTCTGCTGGACAACATGATGCCCGTGTTGGATGGGATTTCGGTGTGTAAAGCGCTTCGCGAAAACCCAACCTTTCGCGATCGCCCAATCATCATGCTGACTGCCAAATCACAGCAGCAAGACATTGCCATCGGTAAAGCTGCGGGAGTCAATCACTATTTCACTAAACCCTTCAGCCCACTAGAGCTTCTGACATTGATCGAAGAAATTCTTGCTTGATAAGCGATACCCAATTAATGCCCATGATTGAGCAACTTTTTAGGTTCTGGTCTAGGCTGTCAATCCGTAGCAAAGGCACAGTCGTAATTGCTCTCCCCATCCTGTGCCTAGCGATCGCCATAGGAATCTCCAGCTTGCTCAGCCGACGAGTAGAACTAGCCGAACAGGAAGTTAAGCACACTCAAGAAGTGCAGCTACACTCCGAACAAATCCTGCGGCTCCTGGTAGACGCAGAAACAGGGGTGCGGGGCTATTTGCTAACCGGAAACTCAGAGTTTCTCGAACCTTACTCCAATGCTCAAGACAAGCTGCTAGATGCTGTTGAACAACTAGAGTCGCTCAGCCAACAAAACCCCAACCAGTTGAACCGAGTAGAGGTAATCTCTAAACTCGTTGATCAAAGGCTCGTCTCGCTTCAGCGTAATATAGCGCTGCTCAGTCCCTCTAGGGGTACTGCCGTGCTGGCAGCCGAGGGAGAACGCTTGCAGACATTGATTCGAGGAAAGTCTGCAATGGACATGCTGCGTAAGAAGCTAGGGGAATTTATTGCTGTCGAAGAAAACCGGCTAGCAGAACGACAACAGATTTTAGAACAAGAAAGAGAACTGAGCAGAGCAGCACTTTGGCTAGCTGGAATCATTGGCATCGTGGGGGGCTTGGGAGCCAATTATCTCTATACCGTTAGTGTTGTTCGCCGAATTCACCGACTCCAGCACAATGCCCTTGCGGTCGCGGCCGGAGAGGCTTTAGCTGAACCGATCCCAGGAGAGGACGAAATTAGCCAGTTGGATCAGGCACTTTATGCTACAGCCGATCAAATTTCCCAGAAACAGGATCGGCTGCAAGCTGCCAACCGTCAAATTGCTGAAGCAGCTCGAAAAGAAAAAGCATTGCTCGATAATTCGCTAGATGTGATTTGTTCAATCGATGGGGAAGGCCGCTTTGTAGAAGTCAGTCCAGCTTCTCTTAAGACTTGGGGCTATCTCCCCTATGAGCTAATTGGTCGATTTTACGAAGAGTTTGTGGTGCCTGACGATCTGGAAAAAACGCGGGCGATCGCCACCGAAGCTCTTGCAGGTAAATCCATCTCAGGTTTTGAAAATCGCTACGTTCGCAAAGACGGCTCTTGGATAGACATTGTTTGGTCTGCCAGCTGGTCTACCACTGAACAACTGCTATTTTGCGTTGCCCGCAACAACACAGAGCGTAAAGAAGTCGAGCGACTGAAAAATGAATTTGTCTCTACAGTCAGCCATGAGCTGCGGACTCCGCTGACCAGTTTGCGCGGCTTTAGTGAAATCCTGTTGCGTAAGGCTTGCTCTCCTGAAAAGCAGCGGCAGTATCTCACCATCATTCAAAACGAAAGCAAGCGTCTGACCAATCTGATTAATGACTTTCTCGACCTTCAGCGGATTGAATCAGGCAAACAAAACTACGACTTTGCCCCAATTGACGTGGTACCTCTGCTACATGAGACAGTAGACCTATTTGCTGGAACAGATAAACTACACGTGATTCGAGTTGAAGCTCCAGATAGTTTGCCAGACGTAAAAGCAGATAGCGATCGCATCCGTCAGGTACTTTCCAATTTAGTCTCCAACGCCATTAAATATTCACCAGATGGCGGAGAAGTCGTAATTTCTGCGGTTCAACAAGATGCCCTCGTCCAAATCAGCATCACCGACCGGGGAATGGGCATGGCACCCGAAGCAATGGCACGCCTTTTCACCAAATTCTACCGAGTAGACAACGCCAACACCCGCAAGATTGGTGGAACGGGATTGGGGTTAGCGCTGGTCAAAGAGATTATCGAAGCTCATGACGGACAAGTCTGGGTAGAGAGCGAACTGGGACAAGGCAGCACCTTCTTCTTCACCTTGCCCCAAGCCATTCAGGGAACCAAAGCCATTACAAATGGAAACCATTCCTCGGGGGCGATCGATATTTTGCTAGTCGAAGACGATACCGCCTTTACCGAACTTTTGCGAGAAGAATTTAGCCACACAGGTTTACACATCGTTTCCACCGCATTTGCAGAACAAGCTTTGGAACTGATTCAGCAACATTTACCCCGTCTGATATTTCTCGACATTTTGTTGGCTGGAGAAATGGACGGATGGGACTTTCTCGTTGCCATTAAGGGCGATCGCCAACTTGCATCACTACCCGTCATGGTGATTACCATGACAGAACCAAACACTAAAGGACTTGTCTTTAAGGGTGCTGAATATTTGCCTAAAACGGCTGCTCCTGAACTGTTGCAGCAGGCAGTCGAACATTACTTACCGCAGTCCTCCAGCAAAGTTCTGTTAGTTGTGGATGATGATCCAAACTTCCGCCAGCAGGTGATCGAGTCTCTCGATGAGACGGCAGACGTACACTTTATCGAAGCTGAAAACGGCAAACAGGCGCTTGAGTACATTCAGCAGCAGTTACCTGACCTGCTGATTCTCGATTTGCTGATGCCACAGATCAATGGGTTTGAAGTGCTGCAGTTCCTGCGTTCAGACCGAAATACGCTAACGCTTCCAGTGTTAGTTATGACTGGGGCTGACCTGACTTCAGCCGAAAAAGCCTACCTCAAACAAGGGTTGGCAACCCTGGTTAGCAAACAGGCGGTCGGCACAGAAGCCTTGATTCAAATTGTTGAGCAAACACTAAGCGTTGTGGGGAGAGCGCGCGGGTGAGGGTCAACTGAGTTTACAGCTAGTCAATTAGTCTATAGATTATGGATATCTTGTTTGAGCAACAGGAATTCTAGCTGGTTTGTCATTTGTCGCTCGTCGCTTGTTTGCGTCTGCCAAGGACCAATGACCGATGACCAATGACGAATAACCAATGACCCCTTTAGTCAGGCAACGCAAGCTCTCATGGAAAAAACAGGAACTCCCATCGGCAGCTACGCTCCTGATTTTGAGCTGCCGGGAATCGACGGCATGGTGCATCATCTAGCTCGCTACCTGGAGAAAGCTCCTGCAGTGGGCGTAATTTTTATGTGCAACCACTGCCCCTACGTGCAGCTATATCTGAGCCGTTTAAAGCAGATTCAGTCTGATTTTCAAGGTCAGGGATTCACGTTGATTGGGATCAATGCCAATGACGATAAGCGCTATCCCGATGACAGTTTCGAGAATATGAAACAGTTTGCAGCAGAACAGCAGCTTAATTTTCCTTACTTACGTGATGTCACGCAGGATGTTGCCAAAACATTTGGAGCCGAGAGAACACCAGAAGCGTTTTTAATCGATCGCTCAGGTATTCTCCGCTACAGTGGACTGATTGATGACAACGCTCAAGACCCGGAGACAGTTCGAGTAACTTATTTACGAGATGCGATCGCCCAACTCTTGACCCACGGCTCAGTTACAGTACCTTCCACTAACTCAGTCGGCTGCTCCGTCAAATGGCGGCAGTAAAAGTGGCTACCTAAATTTCACGGAATTACACCTGTGCTGTTATCTTAGGTGGAGCAACCTGAGTTAAAAATTGTCACTGCATGGGGATAACTTACCAGCGGGTTTTGTTGAAGCTGAGCGGTGAAGCACTGATGGGCGACCTTTCCTATGGGATCGACCCAAAAGTTGTGCAAGACATCGCTCAAGAGGTCGCAGCCGTCGTCGCAAACGGAGTGCAAGTCGCAATCGTCGTCGGTGGCGGCAACATCTTTCGTGGAGTCAAGGGCGCGGCTGCCGGAATGGATCGGGCAACGGCTGACTATATCGGCATGATTGCCACGGTGATGAATGCAATGACGCTACAAGATGCACTAGAGCAAATTGGCGTTCCGACACGCGTCCAAACGGCCATTGAGATGCAGGAAGTAGCTGAACCCTACATTCGCCGTCGAGCAATTCGCCACTTGGAAAAGGGCAGGGTCGTAATCTTTGGAGCAGGGTCGGGCAACCCATTCTTCACCACAGATACGACAGCGGCACTGAGAGCGGCTGAGATCAACGCCGAGGTTGTCTTTAAGGCAACTAAGGTCGATGGAGTCTATGACTCTGATCCGAGAAAGAATCCAAATGCTCGCCGCTTTCAAACCCTGACCTACGGGCATGTGTTAACCCAAGACCTCCGCGTGATGGATGGCACGGCGATCGCTCTGTGCAAAGATAACGATATACCTATCATCGTGTTCGACCTTTCCGTTTCGGGGAATATTCGCCGAGCCGTGATGGGAGAGCCGATTGGAACAATTGTGAGAGGTTCTTGTGAAATTAGCTGAAATTGAAAGCCAGATGCAGAAATCGATTGAAGCGACTCAGCGCTCCTTCAACACGATTCGTACTGGGCGAGCAAACGCAGCGATTTTAGATCGGGTGATGGTGGAATATTACGGCAGCCCCACGCCGCTCAAATCTCTGGCTGGTATCAACACCCCTGACGCTAGCACGATTACGATTCAACCTTACGATCGGGGTGCTTTGAATCTGATTGAGAAGGCCATTTCGCTGTCAGATATTGGATTAACGCCGAATAATGATGGCTCCACCATTCGGTTAAACATTCCACCATTGACTAGCGATCGCCGTAAAGAATTAGTCAAGGTTGCTGCTAAGTTTGCAGAAGAAGGCAAAGTCGCGATTCGGAACATTCGCCGAGATGCGATCGACGCAGTTCGCAAGCAAGAAAAAAGTAGCGAAATTTCGGAAGACGAGGCTCGTGATATCCAGGACAATATCCAGAAACTGACCGATAAGTACGTTGCCAAAGTAGACACCCTTCTGGCTGAAAAAGAAGCCGATATTCTGAAGGTTTAACGACTCAAATCTTTATGCAACTTGCACCTGTGCATGACGCACCACGTAAGCGACATGCAGAGGATAGCCATGTGCATAAATTGCATCTACGCATTTGAGCGCAGCGTCACGATTTTTGTAGGAGCGCAGAACCCGCTCTCTGCCGTTGGCGTATTGAATGCAAAGTTGCCAAATCATAGTCCTATCCTCGTGAATCACAACAAGCTTAGAATAAATGCTGTGGGCGATGGTTTCGCCACAGCCCACAGCATGAAGAAGGTCTAATCCTGGAAGTACCCTTTTGACTCAAGGTGACTTCATCAATCTTTCATACACAATCCTATGAGCTTCATCAGGACTTTGTACTCCGTGCAAATGTCCAATTTGATCTAAATCACAAGCACAATGCCTGTTCCGTCACATACAAGAATTCACTGTCCGGCATTGCTTAGCACTGTCCGGATTTCTGGGTAAACAAAACGCATTGAAGATAAAGAACTGCATCAACTTCCTCAGAGTTGAAGCATTAAAGCTGATTCTTCAACTCTCCTTCATGGAAGTTTCAGAAAACTTTTCGCTAAAAACGTGATCACAGCCAGCCTGGATTCTAGACTGTGAACTACGTAGTTTTGGGGTTGAGTAGCAGAATGCCCAGTGTAACTACCAGATCAATTTGGTGTACTAGGAGCTAGATTCAAAGCTTATGTTTGATTGCATTATTGTGGGCGCAGGGCCAGCCGGTGGCACTGCGGCATATCATCTGGCAAAGCGCGGACGCTCAGTTTTAGTGCTAGAAAAAGCTTCCCTGCCCCGCTATAAGCCTTGTGGCGGTGGCGTATCGCCACAAGTAGCTGAGTGGTTTGACTTCGACTTTAGCCCTGCGATTTCAATCAAGGTCAATGCGATTCGCTATACCTGGAAAATGGGCGATCCAGTCGAAGCAAAGCTAAAGGACTCAGAACCCATTTGGATGGTGCGGCGGGATGTATTTGACCATTTCCTCGTGCAGCAGGCGCAGAAGCAAGGCGCAGAACTCCGTGACAATACCGAAGTTACAGGAATTGAGTTTAAGAGTGACCACTGGCAAGTTAATACTGCAAATGGGCCCGTCACCGGACGCTACGTGATTGCAGCGGATGGAGCTAAAGGGTCAATGGCAAAATGGCTTGGTTTCAAAGACCGCAAACGCCGTTTTGCGGGAGCGCTAGAAGCCGAAGCAGCAGCCAATGTGAAAGACCCCGAATCTGCTCATTTTGAGTTTGGTATGGTCAAGAATGGCTATATCTGGAACTTCCCTAAGGCAGATGGCTACTCGATTGGTGTAGGCACCTTCCGGGGTGGTGAGCAGCAAGATTTCAAAGCAATCTTGACCGAATACGCTACCCTGTTTGGCATTGACCTTAAGACCACGCAGCAATATGGACATCCGCTTTGCTTGTGGGATGGCAACCAAAAGCTGCATACGCAAAACGCGCTGCTAGCGGGTGAAGCTGCCTGTGTTGTTGATCCGTTTACTGCTGAAGGGATTCGTCCTTCCATCTTTACTGGAGTAAAAGCAGCAGAGGCAATTGATGGGGCGATCGCTGGGGACAAAAATGCCCTGGAACGTTATACCCAAGTCATTAGCGATGAATGGGGCGCTGACATGGTCTGGGCCCAACGCCTCGCTGGGATCTTTTACCGGGCACCTGGCATTGGCTACCGGGTAGGAGTCAAGCGCCCTTCCGCAACTGAGCGGATGGTCAAAATCTTGTGTGGCGAGCTGCGTTATGCAGACGTTGCTAATCGAGCGATGAAGCGGCTAGGTGCGGGGCTGATCCCGGGTATGGGATAGGTTGCTACAGTTACCCTTCCACTACCGCAGTCCTTAAGGGCGTAGCATTCAGCAGATGAACTCTGAACCAGACCGAGGATTTCTGCCCGAATGCTACGCCCCCAAGCGAAGCTTAAATTTCAAACCTTTCAAGGTTGCTTAGAGGCTTCTAGTGCCAGAATCGCTTTCACTTCTTCAAGCAGTTGATCTTGTTGCAGGCGAATTGCTTCTAGTTGGTTCAGCAAATCGGCTAGCCGCTGGTTTTTGTCTGGTTCAGGAGCGGACTTAGGCAAGGTAGCAACCGTAAACAAACTAATGATGCTGCACCAGACCCAGTGAATCAGCCTCAGCGGGGCGTGAAGTAAAGCAACCCAGGCTTGCTGCACCAGGTTGGCGATCGCCCCAATCAGTCCCCACAGCAGCACCAACAGCAACAGCCCGATCGCCAAAGCATAGAGCGGATGCATAATCAGCCACGCCAACATCGGGTGAGTTGTCAGCCAGTCTTGAAAGGAACCTAAGACAACGTTCTGCATTCCTTCTCCAAAAGCATTTCCCATACGTCCACCGCGCTGCATTGTTCCACCAATCATTCCATCCAGGGAGGTCCTAGCACTTGCTGCCGTTTCAGTTAGGGTTGCTTTAGTTTGATGAATAGGCTGGGCAATCGTCTGGGTTGCCTGCTCAGAAAAACTAGCAGCAGCGTTCTGAGCTTCTCCAAACATTGCTGTCAGCCGATCTGTGACCTGACTTTTGACCTTTGTCACCAAACTAATTCCCTGCTCCATAATTCCCCAACCTCCCTACTGCCATTATGCTAAGTAGTGCCCAATCCGCTCAATCTGGAATTTGTCTACTTCGTATTCCTTAAAGATGCAAGTTAAACAAAACCCGATTTTGAAAGACGGTAGTGGCAAGATGAGGATTGATAGCTCTACCGTAAAATGTATTGAATGTTACAAAATATCACTTCCTAGCGGTGGTAGAAACATTCATGCTAGTAAGCGCATTAGTGAACCGAGTAAGGAGTGAAGGGATACATGAAAAAGGTTGAAGCAATTATTCGCCCTTTTAAGCTAGATGAAGTCAAGATTGCACTGGTAAATGCAGGCATTGTCGGCATGACCGTTTCTGAAGTTCGAGGATTTGGACGGCAAAAAGGACAGACCGAACGCTATCGCGGTTCAGAGTATACAGTTGAATTTTTACAAAAACTGAAAGTCGAGATCGTTGTAGAGAATGATCAGGTTGACATGGTCGTCGAAAAAATTATCGTCGCTGCCCGCACTGGCGAAATTGGCGATGGCAAAATTTTCATCACGCCCGTGGACGAAATCATCCGCATTCGTACAGGCGAGAAAAATTTAGAAGCCATTTAAGCACTAAAAGCCCTTTAAACAACACACTGCCCTTCCAGGGCATACTCTATTCCCTCTTGCCGAGACAGCGAGTTATCACATCTCGACAAGAGGGAAAATTGTGCCTGATTTTTTGGAGCGAGGCTTTCAGGCAGGAATTTTGCGTATCCGATCAAAATTTGACTTGAAGGTTCTGCCCTACCAACTGAACTTAAACAGGCAAGGCGATTAGCCTTCAAAACAATTTCTACAAATGGAGAATTGCTATAGTTCAGTTCATATTCCATTGGGTAGGACTTGATGCTGTTTGACTCTGCTCCTGATTTGGCAGCAATTGAGTTACGATTGCGGCAGCTTTTGCCCGCTAGCTTATATGCAGAAATTTGGGTTGAGCCGTTGCCCAATAGCTTAATGCGGGTGTTTGAGCATTTGCGAACGCTTCAACATGTTTTACACGGCTATATGCCCCGGCAGGTTCTAGAATTGCCGCCCTGTCCAGGTGAGGTGCGTTATTCCTGGCAAGAGGGCACGCTGTTATTCACTGACCTAGCAGGTTTTACCCCTTTAATGGAGGCAAACGCAGCCCACGGTCAGCAAGGCGCGCTGCTGCTGCTGGACATACTCAATCGCTATTTCTCCGAGATGGTCGAGATCGTGAGCAAATCAGGTGGCGATCTGCTTGAGTTCACAGGGGATGCAATACTGGTGCAGTTTCTAGCTGACTCATATGAGAGTGATGCTGCTCAGGCGGTGCGAGCAGGCTTGCGAATGCAGCGGGCAATGGCTCATTTTGAGGATATAGAAACACCTCAAGGCAAATTTTGTCTGGAGATGCGAGTAGGGATTCATACTGGACGCTTTCTTACAGCAGACATCGGCACACCGATGCGAATGGCGCATGTGCTATTGGGCAGTACGGTACAGCAGGCAAAACATGCGGAGGGGGCAGGTGAGGTAGGCAGAGTTTGTCTAACGGATAAGGTGGGCGATCGCCTTCGAAGCAAATTCCGGCTTGAGTCTCTGAATGCAGATCTCAATGCAGATCATGTCTTGGTCAAGGATGACCTCCTGCTGGACCAGCTAGGGGAATATGACATCACACCCAGTCGTCGCCGCCTTTCCAGCTCCCTCTTACTCGATCGCAGCCCACAAGGATTGATTGCTGAAATTCAAGAAGCAGTAAAGCGAATCGAGCCGCTTGCCAGCTATTTGTCCACGCCAATTCTCAATTTGTTAGTTGAAAGTGCTGCAAAACGCCAAATTTCACCAAATTTTCCAGAAGCTACTGTCGTTTTTGTTAATTTGGTTGGCTTTCCGGAGTCGATAGATAAAGCGACCTCAGATGAGGTTAAGGATGTAGTCGGCAGCTTTTCGCGCACGTTTGCCTTAGTTCATGCGGCAGTGCGATCGCACGGCGGCATTCTACAAAAAGTCACCTATCATCTGGTTGGGTCGGATATCTTAATCTACTTTGGCGTTTTGGATGCTCACACAGATGACGCTGTGCGGGCGGCTAGAGCAGCTACAGCAATACAGGAAATCGTGATGAAACTGTCTACGCTGATGGTTGAAGGTCAACCTGCAGAAGTCACCTGCCGGATTGGAATCGCGTCTGGCTTTGTATTTGCTGCCGAGATTGGTGAACCCAGAGGCAGGCGAGAATTTAATATTCTCGGTGATCCCGTGAATACGGCAGCGCGATTGTCCATGCAGGCAACCCCCAATCAGATTTTGGTGACGGAGCAGGTTTATGGAGCGATCGCCCCCCAGTTCAGCGGTGAGCCATTAGGGAAGATCGCCCTCAAGGGCAAAGTTTTACCAACCGCTATCTTTGCCTTGCAAAGCCAGCTATAGAAGTACCGAAAAAGACGAGAAGGAGTGCGCCTTCTGATCTAGAATCACGTCTAGAGTGACAGCCGAGGATTAGCGTTTGCTCATAATTTGCTGAGCGATCGCTTCCACAATTCGACTCAGGGGATGCTGAGGATATTTCACCGAAAATATGCCTGCGCTAGCCAGCACCATCATTTCATCGGAGTGAGGCAAAACTCCAGCGACTACAGCACTATAAGCCTCCTCAACCTTTTGCTTGAGTAAATCAAAATCAAAGACGGTGGGCGCTTTGTTAACCACCATTAACAGCTTAGGAACTTCTAGCTTACGAGCCACATCCACCGTAACGGCCGTTCCTTGATAGTCCTGCTGATCGGGTCTCAAAATTAGCACCAGCACATCAGAAATGGTGATCGACAGCAACGTTTCCTCATTGAGTCCCGGATGCGTATCAATTAGCAGGTAGTCCAACCTCAACGCTTTAACCAGGTCTTGAAAGCCATCATTGAGCAATCCTACGTCATAGCCTTCTCGCAGCACCTTGGCAATTTCTCCAGCTTTGGCACTAGAAGGTACTAAGAAGAGCTTGCTGCGTTCAGTGCCTTTTCCCTCTAAGACTGAGGTGACATCATAGGCAACCTCCTGGATAGTACGGCGACCCCAAAGATAGTCATTGAGCGAGCGGTCAATCTGGTCTTCATCAAAACCAAAGAGAACGTGAATTCCAGGAGATTGAATATCAGTATCGACCACACCAACCCGATAGCCATGACGGGCAATCGTTGCAGCCAGATTAGCGGTTGAATTGGACTTACCCGTTCCGCCACGGTAGGAATGGATCGAAACGATCATAGACATGGGTTTACCTCTAGCCGAAGGAAGTTGGAGACAACCGAATGCAGCTTACTGTGGCTAAAACAACCTATCTTCAATTTGGATCTGCTGCTAGCTCAACCTCAACATTCAAGTCAGTTCACCCTGATTCAGCCTAATCTGGTTTGATTCCCGAAAATCATTTTGAGAGTAGGTATTCCCAATTCAGAAAATTTTTCTGCAAGTCTCTACCTTGGTTGCGTGTAGCATCATAACGCCAATGTAATGCAAATTGGTAGACGTTACCCCTGCCCTTTTCTACCTTTAAGGATGTTAATCAGAAGGACCCTCAGCCAGGCGAATGGTTCGCCCTGACTGCTCCGTGTGCACAACATAGGCTCCATTAGGAGTGTTGAACACGACGCGGTATCCGGGTGTGATCATCTCAGCGCAGAACTCTTCTGGACTGGGAACTCCTATGCAAGCGTTATTCCAATCTACTGGTTCAAACTGTTGTAGGGCGATCGCCCCACTAGTGATCCCCGTCTCTGCTGCCAAAAATGATTTAAGGTGCTCTGTTAATGAATCAGGCAAAACCGCAGTAGCATCCCCAGATGACCTTTGATTCAGATTGTCCGCTGCTGAGTCAGAAGGATCTGTGGTTGTTGCCGTTGGAGATGGGCTATCTGCTTCCAATGGGGCTGTCTCCAGGTTAACCGCGTCCGAATTCAGTGCTGGACTACAAGCACTTACCAGTATCAACAGCACGAGCGTTAAGCAGACAAAAATAATCTGGCGCATGGGAAACCTTTCCCTTTAGCTAAGGTACAAAATGTAAGCCAACGACTTACATCTACACCCTAAACCTTAGAGCCCTTGCTTTAGGGAGGAATTTTAGAGGTAAAACAATCCTTCTACCTCTAAAATTCCTCCCTAACCAAGCTGCCGATCAGCGCTGTCCAAAGTAGGTTTTGTAGATTTCATGGGCAATTGGGACAGCAGTTACTCCGCCGAACCCGCCACCTTCAACAACTACTGCAATCGCAATCTGAGGATCATCCACCGGTCCATAACCCACGAATACCGCGTTATCTTTTTGACCCGGTACTTCTGCAGTACCCGTTTTGCCAGCCGTCAAAGGAATAGAACCATCATTTAGCCGACGAGCAGTTCCTTCCTGCACAGCTGCAACCAATCCAGACTTAACGGCTTCAAGGTTTTCTGGAGTTATGCCAGTTGCGACTCTTTCTGCGGACAGGGTTTCAGTTTGACTTGTGAGCAAGTGGGGTTTGACGCGCCACCCACCATTAGCGATCGCCGCTGTCAAAACAGCCATCTCCAATGGTGTAACCTGAACCAAACCCTGCCCAATTGACATACTCACCGTGTCACCCGTATACCAGGGTTCGCCATACAGTTCTTCTTTTTGAGCTGGGGTAGGCACAGATCCCCGGCTGCCTCCATCTAACCCCAAATCAGTGATCCCAATGCCCAGTGCTTCTGACCAATGCGCGATTTGCTCTGGCCCAACGGCAATGCCAACTTGATAGAAAAAGGTATTGCTGCTGACCGCCATCGCCTTGCGAAACCCAATCGGACCGTAGCCACCGCTATGCTCATTGAAAACCGTGCCACCAACATTAATCGAAGCGTAGGTATTCACGATAGAGCTGGGAGAAAACTTACCCGACTGCAAGCCCGCTACGGCTGTGATAATTTTGAATGTGCTGCCAGGAGGATAGCCCTGCAAAGCCCGATTTAGGAACGGCTGGGTGTCTCCGTTGAGTTGTTGCCACTCTGACTCTGTAACGCGACGGGTAAAGATGTTGGGATCAAAGCTAGGACCGCTGGCGATCGCCAGCACTGCCCCCGTTTTTACATCCATTACCACCACTGCCCCTCGGCGTTGAGCAAGCGCTCGCTCAGCCGTCTGCTGTAAATCCAAATCCAGTGTTAACCGCACCTGATTACCTGCCACAGCAGGGTCCGTACCCATCCAGCGTAATTCTTGCCCTCGTGCATTCACCTCAACCTTACGACTGCCCCAGCGACCGTCTAGCTCAGCGTTGGCTAACCGCTCGATCCCCATTTGCCCCACGATCATGCCATATGGATAATCCGGGTTCTCCTTCAAGTCTTCCTCAGTCGCCTCGCCAATGTAGCCCAGCACGTGAGCTGCCAAATCGCCATGAGGATAATAGCGACTCGACTCGGCGATCGTTTCTACACCAGGAAACTGAGCCGACTGCTCAGCCAAAGCGACAAACGCACTTTGATTGAGTTGCTGAGTAATTCGGACAGGCATCGGTGAGTTGTAGCCCGCCTTCTCCAGTTGCTCAATGATTTCTGCGGCTGGCGTATTTAATAACGGGCTGAGGCGAGAAGCCGTCACCTGCCACTGTTCGGGTGACTGTTGACGCGGCCAAAGATATACAGAACGGGCCAACCGGTTGGCTGCAAACAGTTTCCCGTCGCGATCAGTAATATTGCCTCGATCAGAAGGAATTGGGATCAGTCGAACCCGATTTTGTTCTGCAAGGCGCTGGTTAAACTCGCCCTGAACCAACTGCAAATGAGTGAGACGCACCACAAATGCGCTCATGATTGCAGTCGTAAAAAGCATTAAAAATACTCCACGCCATACCAACTTGTCCCGGCTGGCTGATCGCAGCAGGGAAGTTTTGGCAGAGCGTCTATCGGATGCATAAGAAATTCCACTAGCCATCTGCACTGCGTCCGCAAAATTTAGTGTACGGTGTCTTGGGATTTCACAAATTTCTCGGTTTGCGGTTAAATTTGCAGTTCCCTCGGGCACTTATATAGAAATTTTTAAGCCCCTTGCTTTGTTACCATCCCTCAATGAGTGATCCAAATCCGGATTTTTAGCGGTTAAGACACTGATGGGGGTTGCAAGTAGAGTACAAGACGAAGATTAAAACTTCGCTAAAACTTTTATCTTTGTCAGCTTGAGCTGAGCTTGCACCAATAAAAACAGCACCCAGCAATTTTTAGGATAGGAAAGCACTAACTTCAAGGTGACAAGACTACTGTTGTTTCCCAATTCATAGCAGGTGTTTTACCCCAACGTCACCTGTTTTGCAGTTTCTGTTTCAGTTTTTCATGCATGGCTATCGCGTTCTCACACGTTAGAGCTAGAGGCAATGTGGGCAGTATGAAGAGGTAGTAGCCCTCATCCAACGCCGCACTTGGACATAAGCCATGAAAACTATCAAAGTGATACAACCTGCTGGCATCCTAGACAGCACAAAAGCAACCGAAATTCGACGCGAGGTTGCTGATGTAGTGGAACAAAACGCAGGAATTGTATTGATCGACCTGAAAGACGTAACGTTTGTTGATAGTTCAGGCTTAGGCGCGCTGGTTGTCGCACTTAAAACAGTTCGAGCAGCAGGCGGCAAGCTCTACATCTGCTCAATCAATGATCAGGTGAAAATGCTATTTGAACTCACCAGTATGGATCGAGTGTTTGAGGTATTTACAGATCGAGCAGAGTTTAACCAGCAAGTCTTAACGACTTGTACTAATTCACTTTAGGCAGATTAATCAAAACGAACTCTAAGTAGGGATAAATCGTCATTAAAGGCTGCTTCGTTGCTGAGCAAATGAACTGTTTCTAACAGTTCATCCAGGTTAGAAGTATTTCCCTGCTTGGTTAGCAAATCAATGAACGGCTCTAGTCCCCAAATTTCTTCATTGGTTTGACGTATTTCATAAACGCCGTCACTAAACACATATAGATTACCGCCTACTGGAATCTCGCAACGGCTACTTGTAAAGGAAACGTCCGTTAACATGCCGACCGGTAGCGCTGGAGTTTTGAGCAACTGAACTTCTAACGCTCCATTTTCAGTGTTAGATGCCAAAACTGCGGGTGGATGTCCAGCACTCGCGTAGGTCATCTGACGTTTAGCCTGATTATAAACGCCGTACCAAATCGTGAAATATTTCTCGTTCTGGCTATTCATTTGAAAGGTTTCGTTTAACCCTCGAAGAACATCATGGGGTTGGTAGAAGTTGACATCGGGTAAGGACTGCGATCGCAACAAATTTAATACTGCGATTGACGGTAAAGCTGCTCCTAATCCATGTCCTGAAACATCGAGTAGATAAATGACTAGATAGTCTGGGTCGAGCCAAAAATAGTCAAAACAATCTCCCCCCAACTGGCGAGAGGGGATGAACCGGGCATCGATAGAAATCTTGCCGACCAAGGGAGCAGGGAGCAGCGATCGTACGTATTCGGCTGCCTCTGCTAATTCTGCCTCTAGAAGTTGTTTTTGGGTTTGCAGGTCACGGGTAAGCTGGTGTAATCGCAGTCCAGCCCGCACTCTTGCCTGTAGCTCGGTCAGCTCAATTGGTTTAGCGAGAAAATCATCCGCGCCTGTATCCAAACCTTGAACACGGTCAGCTGTTGCACCGCGGGCGGTTAGTAGGATAAAAAATGTTGTGGAAAGCTCTAAGTTGGACTTGACCTGCCGACAAACTTCCAGTCCATCAATTCCGGGCATCATCCAGTCACAAATAATTAACGCTGGGTGGAGGTTTTGTGCCTGCTCTAACCCAGCTTCACCATTGTCCACTGTTGTAACAGTATGCCCTTGACCTTGGAGTGATTTTCTTAAAATTAATCTAATAATAGGATCGTCATCAATGACTAATATTTGTGCCATATAGCAGTCCTAAATCAAGTGTGAGATAAGTGATTTGTGAGAAGCGCGTTTCTCAGAGGTGTGCCTCTCACAATCCATTTAGGATTGCTATAGATCATTAACGTATAGCGCTCCGAGTTGATGTTTAAGGTTTGATTTTGCAAGACTATACACATTACGAAATGCCACGTTGTCAGCATTAGACATTTTTTATATCAGGATGTTTTCAGTTGGAAGTCGTTAAACAGGCACATCTTCAAGTTAATACAGATCTTGGTGCGCTGACTCATATTCTGTCTTGGTTTGATCAGTTTAACAGCGCTATTATTCCACCCTCGATCTGGCTACAGTGCCAGTTAGCTCTAGCAGAAGGTTTTACAAATGCAGTGCGCCATGCCCATAAAAACTCTCCTCAAGAGACACCGATCGATATAGAAATTACCTTGTTTGACCAGCTACTGGAGATTCGCATCTGGGATGTTGGATCAGGGTTTGATTTAACCCAACAATTAAACCAGATGCCGCTAGAAGTCGATTCTGATGCAGAAGGAGGAAGAGGCTTAAAGTTGATGCAACAACTATCAGATTCACTTACCTATACCCAAACTGGCGATCGCCGAAACTGTTTGCTTATTGCGAAGAAGTTTAGTGCCCCTGCTTAAGGGGTAATGACCCAACTCCAGTTCAGATTTTGGCTTCGACGAAGGCTCGAATTTTGTCAAGAGACAGTTCAATTTCTGCTAGAAAACGCTCAGGGGTTTGAAGCTGTTTTTGGCGAGCCTGCTGCTCTAGATGCTCCGCAGCAGCCTGCATGATTTTGGCACCCACGTTAGCACTGGCTCCCTTAATGTGATGGGCAGCCTGTTCAGCTTGCCACAGGTCTTGATTAGCGATCGCCCCTTTCAATGTTTCAAGGTGAATTTGGCTGTCTTCAACAAAAATTTGTAGTAGCTCCAGTTCAAATTCGCGGTTGCCGTCAGAGATTTGATGCAGATGCTTCCAGTTGAGTTGAGTGTTAAGGGCATCACGCGCCGCATCGGGCGTCGTTGACTGATCTTGCAGGGCAGCTGAATCTGTCAGAATGGCTTTTCCCCAACGATCTAACATGGCGGCTAATACATCCTTACGTACAGGTTTGCTCAAGTAATCGTCCATCCCAGCGGCGATCGCTCTCTCCTGGTCTTCTTGAAGCGCATTAGCAGTAACTGCAATAATCACAGTTTGACGTTGAGTTAGCCTTTCCTGCTCCATTTTACGAATCAGGCGAGTTGCTTCGTATCCATCCAGTATGGGCATTTGGCAATCCATCAAAACGATATCGTAATCGATCTGAGCGATCGCCTCTATAGCTGTTTGACCATTAGCAGCTAAATCTGCCTTAAATCCCAAACTGTTGAGTTGTTTTAACGTTACCTTCTGATTAACAACATTGTCTTCGACTAACAAAATTTTGAGGTTAGATTCAGCAGGCAATACAGCGACTGGACGCTCTGGCGGGACCTCCTGGGTAACTTCCTGTGGATTTTCGGTGCTGGCAAGACTGTCAGAGGCAAGAGATAGAAAACATTCCAAAAGCCGTGATTGTCTCACGGGTTTTACTAGATAGGCAGAAAAATCGAGTTCTAATGCCCGATGAACACCGGATGCCAAATCAACGGAGGTCATCATCATAACCAAGTGGGTATCTGCCAAAGTAGCGTCAGCTTTAATTTGTTGCGCTAGTGATTTTGCATCTATTTCTGGCATCTGAATGTCTAAGAGTGCCAGATTGTAGGGAGCATCAGACAGAGCACCTTGACGCAACTGTTGCAGAGCGATCGCCGCACTCTCAGCCTCAGTCACTTGCATTCCCCAAACCATTGCTTGATAGCGCAAAATTTTGCGATAGGTCGCATTGTCATCAACAATCAGCAGCCTTAACCCACTCAACACTTGAATCGTTTCTTTAGCGACAGGCGGAACAGGGGGAACTGTTTGCTTATCAAACGTAAGTGAAACCCAAAACTTTGACCCTTGCCCTAAGGTACTTTCCAGTCCAATTTGTCCACCCATCAATTCCACAAGCTGCCTAGAAATTGCCAATCCCAGTCCCGTTCCGCCATATTTGCGAGTCGTTGAAGCATCGACTTGCGAAAAGGGCTGAAACAGCCTTGCCTGAGATTCTGGCGCAATGCCAATGCCACTATCAAAGACGGAAAACATGACAGTTGCCGAAGACGGTGTTTCTGTTACTAATGCCGCTTGAATAACGACCTCTCCAACATCTGTAAATTTGATTGCATTGTTAACCAAATTGGTCAAAATCTGCCGCAGGCGGTTGGCATCACCGCGTAGATAAGTTGGCACATTGCGATAAATTAAAGTTGCAACTTCAACTCCTTTTTCGTGTGCCTTGGTTGCCAAAAGTTCAGCAACTTCTTCAACACAGTTCTTTAAATCAAAATCTAAAACTTCTAACTCCATTTCTCCAGCTTCTAATTTGGAGAAATCTAGAATTTGATTAATTAACATCAGCAGACTGTCACCGCTCATTTGAATAGTTTCTACGAAATCTTGCTGTTCAGGGTTGAGCTGAGAATCTAGCAACAAACCGGTCATGCCCAGAACAGCATTCATGGGTGTACGAATTTCATGACTGACGATCGCCAGAAATGCACTTTTCATTTGAGAGGCTTGCTCTGCTTCTTTGCGAGCTTGCTCTAGCGCCAGGTTTTGTTGTGCAAGCTGCTGCCGCTGCTGCACCTCTTGAGCTAGCAACCGTGCCTGAACAATTGCGATGCCTACATGGTTAGCAAGCTGTCCTAAAAATTCCACTTCAAAGCTTTGCCATTGGCGAGGTTGACCACACTGATGGGCAATCAGCAAGCCCCAAAGCTGATGACTAGCAAGAATTGGCACCACTAGGTTTGCCCGTACCTGAAAGCGGTCTAGCAAGGCGAAGTGGCAAGGGGTCAGGTTTGCCTGCTGGATGTCGTCAGCAGCCCAAATTCGCCCTTGATGGTATTGCTCGCCCTGCCCCTCTTTAAAGCAGGTATCTTCAATCAATTCGCCTAGCGCAGCTGTCCACGGCGGTTCTACGGATTCAACCACGACCCTGCCCATCCAATCAGACTCAAAGCGATACATCAGTACCCGGTCAGCCCGAAGGAAGCGTCTGACCTCGGCTACGGTAGTGGTCAAAATCTTTTCTAGATTAAGCGACTGACGAATACGGAGGGCGATGTCTGCGAGGAGTTGCGATCGCTGATTCTGACGCTGCAGTTCTGCTTCTGCTCGTCGTCGCTCTAAAACGCCGCCAATTCCTCCTGCCAACGCTAGCAGAGTAGATTCTTCGGCTTCAGACCATTGACGCTCAGAATGGCAATCGTCTAAGCCAATAAACCCCTTGAAATTGCCGTTGACTAGAATGGGCACCACTAGAATAGACAAAACGCCCTGTGCTTTGAGTAGGGACTGTTCAGGGAATGGTAAATCTCTAACCAGAGTGGCGATCGTCTCGCCTCGGTGCAGTGTGTTGTACCAATAGCAGGACTCTTTGTAGGGCAAATTTTGTAGAGCCGGGTTGCCTAACTGAGCCAAGCTAGGATCTTGCGTCCATTCATGGCGAAGGCTGGTATGTAGCGATGATTTACCCGGTACCAGGTGGTTTTCAAAAATGCAAATCCGGTCAACCTCAGCAGCTTGTCCAAGAATCTGCAAGGCTTCGTCGAGCGCCAGGCTATAGTTTGTGCTGGTTAGAAGCTGGTTAGTGGCTCGCGCAACGCCCTGAAGCAGTTGACTCCATCGCCTCATTTCTAGTTCTGCCTGTTGGTGCTGCGTCATGCGATTAGCAAACAATTAGCAAAGTAGGCAAAAGCAACCCTTCTATACCGATAAGCTTTTTTCGAACGGGTACGAGCGTGGTTTTGCTGCTGCTTACATCAGTGATTAGGAGATTTAGATACAGATGAATTGCAATATAACGGGTCTATCCAAACCAAAACTTCACCTTTAAATCACTACTCTGATTCACCCATGCACCATGCAGCAACAACAAAGACAACACCCCAAATGAGCCACGTAGGAGGCTGAAACAAAGTTAGCAAATTTAGTGGTAAATAAGCTATTACATCTAATACCAGTAATCCCGAGAACAAGCTAAAAGCGAGCATGATTAGAGACATACAGGTTTAGCCTTCGTATTCAGTGTCAATTTCAATCTCTAGGGTGTCTTCATCGATCCGAACATAAAGAATATTGGGGCGACAACACACCTGACAGTCTTCGACATAGGACTGTTGGCTACCTGCACTTAAATCAATGAAAGTGAGGTTAGTCTCACCACAGTAGGCGCATCCATACTCTGCTGTATTCTGCATAAGGAATGATTTGATTTACCCAGAAGAATCAATTACCCGGGAAGAACGGGATCAAAAGTAACTAGTTTCAGATGATCGGGGTTCGCAATTAGTTCTTTGGCAAGTAGGTAACCAGCAATCGTCCAGGTTTGATATTTTCGTGCCTCTTTGCCGATTAGCCGTCCATCTGGTCCGTCGTAGTATTCGGGCCATTGGTCTAACACGAGTCGACGTTCTGCAATGGCGATCGCATGGTGAGCCAACTCACCTCTGTCCATCTTTTTAGCTGCCGCCGTCAGCATCCAGAGCAGCACGGGCCAACTTCCGCCATTGTGGTAGGACCAGGGGCGATTTTTAGGATCAGCACCCGTAACTATTTTCCAATCTGTGTCTTCTAACGCTGGGTAGCAGAGCTTCATCGGCATGTGGCTGACCAAATCACTCCAACGCAACTCAATCAAATTCAAAATTCTGTGAGATTGCTGTTCATCCACTAATGAAGTGATCACGGCTAGTAGATTTCCCAACGAGAAAAAGCGGCAGTCGAGTTGAGACGGACCCAGGTTACCTGCCAGATAGCCACCTGCTTCCGGTAGCCAGTTTGCCAGCCGATAAAACGGAATGGAGTCGGAGTAAATGTTGAACTGGTTGAGTGCTTCTTCGCCATATTCCTCTACCTGAAAGCGGTAGATAACGTTGAGGCGATCGGAGTCGAGCCAATAATTTTCTCGAATTTGTCTGAGCAAAGGTACCAGACGACTTTGGATCGCCTGAATCATAAATTGGTTTTCCGGGCTAGGAACCAAAAGCTCTAGGCTGGCTTGCAAGGCTGCATAAAACAGCGCTTGAATATCTAGAGGATGTCCGTAAAGCCCCATACGGCGATCGATCATGCCTGCACCATCGGGTACTAGCACCATCGGATACATATCAAACCGAGTGACAAGGCAAAGCTCCAAGCTGAGGCGAATTCCTTCTTGAAAATCGGCTTGATGGGCTAGGTCGGTGTCTTGACTGGCAATGACGTAGGCGCGGAGCAGGACAATCCACCACAGACAAGAATCTGCCGGTGCAACTCGACCGATCGCATGGTTGCCAAAGTCTGCTTTTACGTATTCTTTGCTGCCTTGGGAAGCAATTTTGAAGCTGGCTGGCATTAGCCCGCGACTGGGCTTTGAGCAGTCCAGCTGTCCTGTTTTGGGCTGCAATTTCAGAGTTTCTTCTAAGAAATTGCGAACGATGTCGGTTCTTCCTTTGATTAGAAAGACTAGCGCCGAGGAAACAAAATCTCGAATAAAGCACTGGTCGTAGTTCAACGCTGAGATGTCTGGATCGCAAGCGGCGATTGTGCCAACAGGACGACCCTGGTAATAAATAATTGAATGTTCAAGCGCGTCCCAGGCTTGTTCTACGATTAAACGATCGCTCAAGCGTTAGTCCTCTCTAAGCTACACACCAAAAAGTGCAGGCAATGCCTACTCTACAGATATACGACAAACTAAGAAGCTCATAGGTTTATGGTAAGGCGATCGCCCACTCAAATCGTTACAGACCCGGTTTAAATCGCTACAAACCAAACCTGCTATTTGTCAGGCAGGCGACAGCGCTCTTGAGTATTGCATTCAAGCCGCTTTTGGCGATCGGCAACAAGGGTAGCTAAATCTGCTCGTCCAGTCAAAGCCAATCGTTTGTCTGCCCAAATCTCATACAGCCAGTCAACCAAACGACCGACTATAGGCAACTTGGTGACCGCGTAAATCCAGCCGATTCCCAAAATTTCGTAGACTCGACGAAACACCTCAACGTTTTTGATCACCGTGCCGTCGGGCAACACAGCGTGAATGCGCCCCATTGCGGTTTCAAAGTCAACACCGCCATTAGCTTCAGGAGCATAATCATCAGCGGCAATGTCAACAAACGCGACCCGACCGCGACCCGCATCTCGCTTTTGTAAAAAGTTCACTTCTCGTAAGCACAGCGGACACTCACCGTCATACAGCAGCTTAATCTGCCACGTCGGACCAGAGGATGCAGGAGGTGCTGTGGTCACTGTTGATTTTCGGGAGTTTGACGGAGACATAGGCAAGCTTGGGGCTGACTGTTTCAATCAGGACGATAAGTATCTTTCTATAGTCTAACCTCACAAAACTTAACATTTAGCTCTAAGCAGTGCTGTTCATAACAGCGATCGTTCGCGAATTTGCGATCGCGGACTTACAGCCACTCTTTACCGTATGGAGACTGCTTCAACCAACCTAAGAATTGCGTTCGATCTTTTGCTGACATGTCTTGCAAGGCATCCATGACTCGTTCTGTGAAGGTTGCATTACCAAAATGCTCTTTCCCGATTCGGTGCAGTTCTCGCAGCAGCGTGTTCAGATGGTGTTCTTGCCAGGAGGGAATTTGTAGCGATGCTAGTGGGTCAATTGTCAATAGCTGGTTAATTGCGGCAGGCGATTCAGTTTGAGGGAAGCGCCCCTGTTGAAAGACTGCTGTAATCTCTTTCTGAAATAAGCCGACTTGTCTGGCTCCCAGCAAATCTTCGATGTCGATATACATCGCCTGCAGCAATAACAAACACGCCTGGATGAAATGCGGTGTAGTTTCATCATCGGATTGAGCATCAGGATCAACCCCAAGCTGCTCCAGACGCACTTTGCCCCACACGCTATAGCGTTCAGGTTCTTCTAATAAGACGCAGGCTTTGCCCCGATTGTCGGTTAAATCTCGCCAAAAAGCTTTGGCTTCCTCTTCCTGGGAAGCGTTAAAGACGCTAATCAGACGAAAAGTTTGCCCCTGATATTGCAGGATTGGAATTTGCTGATCCCTTTTTGGATGCTGAACGCTTGAGATTTCAACATCCTGCCTCTTTAGGATAAACATGACGCTGCCAATTTACTCCTGTCAAGACTAGGGATACGGGGTAGACGCAAAACTCATTCAGGCAAGCCCTCCAGATGGAAAGTGCCGTCTAAATTGAGCTGATCGTGAACAGCGATCGCCTCAGTTAACTTTACTATCCCATCTAAAACTGATTTGAGTTGGTTTTCAGTGTACATCTGTTGTTGAACTATTCTGCAACTAACTCCTGTGTTAGAAGCTGAGATATTAGCTGAACCAATATAACGTTTGTTTTGATACTATATATTGGTTCGCGAAAAGGTTAGTACAGAGAAGTTTGGTTTCCCAATGTGTTCAGGGCAGCCATTGCAGCACCTTGGCACCAGTGAGCCTTCTTAGCCTGATTCGCTTCAATACATGCTCCAGTAGCTCAGGTGGATAGAGCAACTGCCTTCTAAGCAGTTGGTCGCTGGTTCGAGTCCAGCCTGGGGCGTTAGATTTGGGCGTGAAGGGTAATTCCTTTACCCCACTTTTCCTTACCCATTTCCGAATTTGGCTAAACAGCGACTCGATACTCTTTTAGTGGAACTGAATCTCGCAGACTCCCGCCAGCAAGCCCAGCGGCTGATTCGGGCAGGGGAGGTGATGGTGAATCAGCAACTTGTTGACAAACCCGGAACTGAAGTGGAGGTTGCGGCTCAGATCCAGGTGAAGCAGCGATCGCCTTTTGTCTCTAGAGGCGGTGAAAAACTCGCAAGGGCACTCCAGGTTTTCCAGATTCCAATTGCAGAGCGAATTTGCCTGGATGCAGGAATTTCTACAGGAGGCTTTACAGATTGTCTGCTCCAAGCTGGTGCAAAGCAGGTATATGGTGTAGACGTCGGCTATGGACAAGTCGCTTGGAGCCTGCGTCAGGATCAACGTGTGGTGCTGCGAGAGCGAACCAATCTGCGAAACCTGAAACCCGAAGAGCTTTATATTGCCGAGCAGCCCTATCCTGATCTAGGCGTTGCAGATGTTTCGTTTATTTCTTTAACTAAAATTTTGCCTGCACTGTGGCACCTGCTTCAGGCTCCACGAGAAGTCGTGCTGCTGGTCAAACCTCAATTTGAGGTTGGGCGAGAAAAGGTTGGGAAAAAAGGTGTTGTGCGAGACTTGCAGGATCAGGCAGGGGCGATCGCCCAAGTCCTAGATTCAGCTCAAGATTTGGGTTGGCAGTATCGTGGGTTAACCTGGTCACCGCTGTTAGGACCAGCCGGCAATATTGAATATCTGTTGTGGTTGCACATGGAAAGTTCAGCAGTAGCACCTACGCTAGCAGAAATTGAGCAGGTCACTAAAATCGCTCAGCAAGAGTTGAGAAAGTAGGGCGAGAAGACACTTAAGCAATGGCGAATAATCTTATGTGGCAATAGCAAGTAATAAATAAGCAATCACAAAATCCAGAATGCTGTATTTTCTTAAAAGGGCAAACGTAGCGCTAGACTAGGAGGCGATCGCAACTTTACACGAACTTTTTAAAATGTAGAGAACCCAATTCATGCTCTACACAATTTTGTTAGTGGGAGTTAAGCGATTCAGCCGATTAGTTTTAGAACAATTGTACAGAGAATTATAGATGTAACGGATTACTCAGACATTCAGCAATGACTCCACAAGAATTCAGAGAAGCCTATTTAGAATCGCAAAACGATCTGGGCAATCATCTCCAAACTCTCACAGATTTAACCTCGCAGTTTGAAGAATTAATTTCGCTTATTTCCGCAGACTACTCAAGGATGAACGAAGTAGTTGATGAATTTATTAGTCGCCAAGAGAGCCAGCAACAAGATGGAGGTCAGGCTTAGAGCTAGCAATTTCAGCATCAATTGCTTGGGTCAACGTGTTTAGATTGATTGGTTTAGTCAAATATCGGCGTGCGCCTAAGTGCAAGGCTCTCAGCTTTTCTCTGCGGAACGTGAATGCAGAAACCACGATTACTGGAACGTTGTTCCATCCCGAATGGAGCAACTCTTCCAGTAACGCAAATCCATCTTTGTCAGGCAGCTTGAGATCGAGCAAAATAACGTGGGGTCTAAAACTTGCAATTGATTGTAGAAAGTTTGCCCCATTAGGAGAGCTAAATACGGTGTATCCGTAATGCTCAAGCATATCTTGAGTCAAGAAACGATGATCATCGTTATCTTCAATAAAAAGAATGCGTTTCTCCATAACCCGAGCTCAAGTGCTATGCCTTCACCCTAATTTACAGGTGAAACAAATAAATGGGCAAGTTGACTGATGTAATTAAGTGATCAGGCTGATGTATTGCCGAATACTTTAAACAATTCCGACGATCAAAAGAGAAACACATTCTTAATTTATCAAACTAAAGCGATCAAATCTGATCGTAATGAACTTATACCAATTCTTTGAGGACGCATATTTTGAAACGTGCCCCGCGTATGCAGGATACGTTCCAAAATATGCATCTTCATGTAGAAACGGTATTAATAGCTCTGGTTTTCTAAATCTCTTCGTTCCAAAGTCGCTCTAATTGATATTGCCAGGCTGCTAATATTTGTTCTCGTTGGGTTGCACTTTGGTCAATTTCTCCCATTACGCCTTCCTGATAAAACCGATCTAGCGTTTGCAAGGTCATCTCCAAGGATTGCCCTTGAAGTTTGGCTGCTTGAACAATCTGACGAATTTGCGTTTCGGCAAGTCGATTAAAACTGGCTGATAGTCCTTGTTGTTGCAGGGTCAACAAGCGGGCGATCGCAGCCTTAAAATCTTCTGGCGTTAAGCTCGCTCGACTGTGTTGAAATACTCCCCAAAGTACGTTCTGGTGAAGGGCGTAACGCGTCTCCTGAGTTTCGTCAAAGTTGGCTTCGAGCAATTGCTCCAGGTAGGGAAGCGCTTCTTGAGCCGGGGCAATCGAGACAAGCGATCGCAGCCAGGATTGATCCTCGGACAGCAAAACCAGCAGGCGGACATTGTCTAACTGTACCTGCCAAGATTCAGGTTCAGAGATTTCAACTGCATGACCAAATAGCGCTTTTAGAGTATCGGTGATTTCTTGAGAAGTCATTTATCTTAATTTTTATCCTGCACTTTCATCTTATAAAGAGCGCGGGTAGACGGGTTAAACCGCCAGAAGGAGGACTTGCTCCCTGCTCCCCTGGATTAGCCTCAACCATAGTGGTCAAAATGGTCTGCTGCGTGAATCGTTGCACAGTTCCAAAACAGCATTCATGCAGGAGCATGAATGCAGGAGCATGAATGCAGGAGCCCAAACAAAAAGCAAAGGATGAGAGGTAATCCCTCCCACCCTCTGTTGTCATATATGGCTAAATAAACCTATACCAGCCATTCCTGAACGGCTTCCGCTTTGGTGTTCGTGTTGCGCTCTGGAGTCTCACGAGTAAACTTCATGTGAACTGAGCGGGTCTGCTCACCGTCAGCAGCGACTGCCATAATTGGGTAGTCAATCAGCCCATCCTGGAAAGACATTTGGAAACGGAAAGTGCCATCGGGGTTGAGCTTGATGGGGCGACCACCAATGGTAACGGTTGCATCAGGCTCCGTTGCACCGTAGACGATAAGCTCCGCATCAGCAACCAACCAGAACTGGCGTGGGCGAATTGGAGGAGCCGAAGCAGAGAAGCCTACACCGGACATACCCACGCCAGACATATTCAACCCTGATGTAGTCGGAACAGCCCACATGCCAACACCCGACGGGAAGACGTAAGAGCTAATCGCCTGCTCAGGCACCTGCTGCATTGAGCCAAATAGCGATCCGGCAACTCGTTGAGCTTCGGCAGACTCAGCCATACCAAAAATCTCATCGTAAATTGCGTTGCCATTAGTCATTACCCCTGCTGCTGCTGCTGCTGCTGTTGCTGCCTGCTTGCTGGGAGGAGCAAGCTCGACGAATTGCTTGCCGCGCAGTTCCTCTTCCCAGGATACGCTGATGAACTGGTCGTCAATCCAGTCGGAGGGATAAACGGGAGGAATTCGCACGGGTGCAGAACGAGCCAGAATGAGCCAGCGGCCGTCACCTGCAATGTAGCCAATCTCAGCAACGTAGTCGCGATCGCTTACAGGGATGGGCAAATACCACTCCCGTGCCAGTTCATCACACTCGTACTGCTGCAGGCTGTGGGGTCTCTGGTAGTCCAGGTTGACATCGGTTACGTCATAAAAGCGTAATGCCAACCGATATCCACCCTGCCGACGTAGCTCCTCTTTGTGGCTACTGGGCACATCCCAATAGGTGTAAGCCCACTGGGGATCACGAGGCATCAGCACAATCCGGCTTTCGCCATAACCCTCTGGAAGATCAGCAAGTCCTTCATCTACGACTGCCAGCGAACCACCTGTGCGATCGGTCTGCCCTACGTCAAACTTTGCTGCTTCCACTTCTTCTTGTGCCTCCAAAATGCGGGGTGAACTTGGGGGATATTTAGCTTTTTGCGCTTCTTGAATTGAGGTCAACAACTGCTCTTTACGCATTCGACTGTAGCGAGATATGCCATATTCGCTAGCAATCTTGCGAAGTTGCCTTAGCGTCATTTCATCTAGTGGTAGGCGTTCATTTGCCATGATTCGATCTCCGGTAGTTTCTATATCGGGTTGATTTGACCCTGAGTTATCCGTTCTGGCGGTGAACCACCTCGTAGCCTTATGAATTCATAGACAACCGGATGTCAGGACTTTAAGTCTCAATAGGATAAGACAGGATTTTCTTCGGGATCAGGGGATCAGCCGTTAGGTTTATCTTGCAGAAAAATAATCAGGAGATCAAGGGGGGGCGATCGCCTGATTCTGGCTTGATCCACGGTTTTATAAGCCTGCGCGGGATCAAAATGTCATGATTTCATAACATCTACTCAAACGGGGGATCGTAGACGGGATCAAAAAATGTCATAAGAAATTGACTTTTGCTGTAAAGCTCCTCCAATAGCAAGGGGATCACTGCTGATGCAGAAGTTGTGCAGAGAACCATCCCCTGCTGTAAGCTGCTCTAAAGCACATCAATCAACATCTGAATCTTTGAGTGAGAAGGCACAGCAAGGTAAGAACTCGGTTCCACCTAGGCATCGCATGATTAGTAGCGTTTTGTCCCCGGCAGTACGCTTGTGGTTGCGATCGCAAGTCGAGCAGGTAGACCAGCTAGAGGTTGAAATTGAGGGGGGCGATCGCCAACTGCTCACCGGGCACATTCCTCAAGTCTCAATTTCGGCTCAGGGCGTAATTTATCAAGGGTTGCACCTTAGCTGCATTGATTTGACGGGAACAGGCATCCGAGTCAATTTGGGTCAAGTCATCAAAGGAAAACCGCTACGGCTTCTGGAAGTTGTGCCCGTTTGGGGGGAACTGTTGATGCGAGAAGCAGAGCTAAACGACTCCTTGAAAGCTCCACTCCTGGCAAATGCAGTAACCGAATTTTTGGTGAATTTGCTGCGATCGAGTGATGCGTCCGGTTTAGCGGAGGGCGGCGAAGAGCAATCCCTGAATCTGCAAAATCTCAGTATTTTAATTGGCGCAAACCAGCTAACGTTAAGCGCAGACTTAATTTCTGTTAGCGGTGAAACAACGCTTCTGGTAATTCGTACCGGATTGGAGCAAGTCAGCGAACACGAGTTACAGCTTACTCATCCTCAATGGCTGCCTCACTTGCAGGCAAAGCGAGGATTACCCTTAAACGATCTGCATGGCTTCCTAATTGACCTGGGATCAGAAGTGGATATTGAAACTCTGACTTTAGAGCCGGGACAAATTTTTTGTCAGGGCAAAATCAACGTTATTCCTTAGCGAGATATCTAACCCCACAATTCATTCACAATTCATTCAATTGGGCAACAGAGGCAGCAGCAAAGTCACGAAATAATAGACCAATGGAGCCGTAAAAACGTAGCTGTCTGCTCGATCAAGAATGCCACCATGACCGGGGATCAACTGACCCGAGTCTTTCACACCGGCATCTCGCTTCATCATCGATTCGGTTAAGTCGCCCAACAAACTGGCAATACCAATCAGTAAGCCGAGCGCCATGCCCGAGAGCGGCCATCCCGTCCAACCCAAATACCATGCTCCTACAACCGCGACACCAACACTGCCCGCCACCCCAAACACGGCTCCTTCAACTGTCTTTTTAGGGCTGATGTCGGAAAGCCGAGTTTTTCCAAACAGCTTGCCGAATACATACGCTCCGATGTCTGCTGCCCAGATGCAGCCAAAGGCCAGCAGGGTCGTGGTTAGCCCAATGGGAAGATCGTTTAGGCTTTCGAGTGAGGTGGGGAAGTAGCCACCTAGAGGTAAATTGCTGACTTCAGCGTTACCTAGCGATCGCAACCTAACCCAGTAGCTAGGCAAATAGCCGCCATAGAACAATCCCAAAATTGAAGCAGAGATATCGGCGATCGTGGCAAACTTGGGCTGAAACAGTAGATAGAAACAAATGAAAGTTCCAGCAACAGGCAAAACCGCATCAGCCAGCGTTGTGGGATAGAACGTCGAAATAATCAAGAGTGCCTGACTGACTGCCAAAGTCGTCTTTGCGGCTGGAGCGATCCCCTTAGCCCGGACGAGTTGAAAATATTCCAGCTGCCCCAGGTAAATGATGATGCCAAAACCGAGGGTAAAGTACCATCCACCCAAAACAATCATCCCCAGAGCGAGGGCGATCGCAACAATAGCACTGAGGACACGAGACAGCGGCATAAGGGTTTTCTAATTAAGACAGTTTAAGTCCTAGCCTGATAAGACTTAACCTAACAACCATGATGAAGAGAAATTCAAAACAGATTCAAGTTAAGCCTGAGAAAACTCGGATTTGTGTTGTAACTTACATCTGAATCCAAGTTCTACAAGGCGAATTATTCCTTCTTATTAAGCCTAGATTAAACTGCTTTTGGCAATCCTTAACCGATTTCTCACTTCTAACTCTTAAACGGAGAGGGGGGGATTCGAACCCCCGTAAGGTTTCCCTTAAACAGATTTCGAGTCTGCCGCATTCAACCGCTCTGCCACCTCTCCAGGTGCATGGTTATTTTGTTGTCCAAGCCTTAACTATATTATCCGGTCTATCGTATTCTCATCACAATCGATTCTGTAGTTTTGGCAAATATGGCGATCGCTATAGCTGTTATCAGAATTTCCACCTGCAGCAAGTTGAGCATCAAAGCCACTATTCATTAAGATGAGAACGGATGACAGCATAAGGGCATTCAGAAGCTAAGCCGTCGAGATTCACGTAAGGACTCACTTCACAATGGCAGAAGAAGCTAAATCAAACGCTGGAGAAAACAATTCCGAAGCAAAAACCACTGAACTTCCCGCCGATGGGAAGTCTGAAGCAGCTTTGACCGACGCAGCCGAAAAGCCAGCGGTGTCTGAAACGGCTCAGCGAGAAGAAGTTGCAAACCCTGCTGCGGGCAATGCTCATACTCCTGAAGTGGCAGAAGACAACGCACCCAGCTCAGATGAGCCAGAGGCAACTTCGCTTCCTTCTGCAAACAAGCCCGACGACGACCCAACTGGGCCAGAGCGCAAGCCGACCCCAGAGGATGCGAAAGAGAAAGCACCTGCCGGTGAACCTGCTGCTAAAGCGGCTGGGGACAAACCCTCACCCGAAGAGAGAAAAGCCAAAGCAGCAGCAGCAAAGGCAGCTAAAGAAAAAGCCGCAGACGGAGATGGGGACGCCAAACCTGCTGCTAAGGCAAAGAAAGAAAAGCCGCCTGCCTTAGAAGACAAACCTTTTGCTGAGTTTATTAATCAGCACTTTTTGCCGACCCTAAAAGAGAATCTGACCAAGCAAGGGGTTCAAGACCTAGACCTGAAGTTTGAGAAACAGAAGATACCCGTTCCTGGGCTAGATGAAAATCCTGAGTGCTGGCAGGTGATTGGACGCTTACAGAGTGGCAAGCGCCAGTTCAATGTTGGCTTTTTGAAGGAAGATATTCAGGCTTCTAAGGTGTTTACCTATTCCGATAATGGCGGCAAGGCCAGTACGCTAGAATCCTTTATGATTGACGAGCGAAGAGTTAATTTAGACTTGTTGGTGCTATACACAGTGCAGCGACTCAACGCTCAGAAGTGGCTAGTCGGAAACTAAATCTTAGGACTAGATCCGGTGGATTAAGTAAAGACCCCAATTTTCAATGAATTGGGGTCTTTATTTGTTGGAGTGGCGATCGCCCCATGTACCCATCTAAAGTTCAACAAAGTCGTAAAGCACAACTCCCGTTGTAGGGTCGTTTTCGATCGCCACATAGCCGGTTTTCGCCATTGCCCGCAGCGTGTTCTCCACGTCGGTAAAGTTGCATTCAGTATCTAGTACAGCTTGGGTCACCGACAGTTTGCCCCCTCTTGCCTCAGCCGCTTTCAGCAATTTGAGCATTAGCTGATCTTGGGTCAACAGCAAAGGTTTAGAATCAGGTGCCGATTGAACCAACGTCTCAATTGTTGGCTGGTAAGGCACCCCCATTGGCGACAAGCCCAACTTGATTCTGGCTTTGGTGTTGTGCTCGTCAACCATATTGGGAATCAGAAAAAGATCCACGAGTTGCCCCACACCAAACAAGCCCCACGTACACATCCACAGAACGCCTGTGAAGATCTTTTTGTTATAGAGCCGATGGATTCCTGCTAGTCCAAATAGCCAGATCAGCCACAGCATATAACTGGTGCCCTTGTCATTCATGCTTTCAGCCCAGATAGGTTATCAGTTCCTTCAGTTTTAATGATAGAAACAACCCAATATTTTGTGCCCAATTCCTTGCTTTAGAGTTACAAACTGAATATAGCTGTCCTAAATTCTTTGCGAAATTACCGGAAATTCTACCTGGACTGGAGAGCGATGAAACCAATCTGGAGTTTTCTAATTGCCTGTAGTGGCGCAGCCCTGCTGTGTCCTACGATGCAGGCAGCCCTTCCTGAGAAGCTTCTGGTTGAGCACCAATCTGCCGACGCGACCGTTACGCAACTCATCGACCCCATTGAGTTAGAACCGATCGCCGAATCTGCGCTACCTTCAACCGAGGCTCAAGTCGTAGAAGCTCATCCGGTTGAACAACCTGTAAAACAACCTGTAAGCAGTGATCGCGAGTCGGGAATAAGCGATCGCCTATCTCCAGCAAGCAATCCTGAGATTCCAGCTAACGAAGATGCCGTAGCACCCGACTTAGAGGTAGAAAACCCTGAACTAGAGGAGCCGGAGCTAGAGGAAGCTGAATCTGTCGAGGCTGAGCCAAAGCCCGATTTAGAGAATGGTGAAGCTCCTTCATCTACAGGTGAAGACGAGGATGCGATCGCCCCTGATTCGCCTACTGATGCTCCAAATTCACCCACCGGAGCAGAACCTGCAACGACTCTGGCTAACGAAGGTCGGCAACAGCTTTTGATCGAAGCCGATCGACTCTATCTGCAAGGGCAGTATGAACAGGCAGAATTTCTTTATCGCAAAGCAAAAGAGCCGTTTGTCGCCGAGGCAGTGCGCGATCGCCCCGCTGCAATTTCTGATCCGGCGCTGTTGTCTCCTGCGGGTCAGGTCTATTGGCGGGAAGCTAACGCCGGACGAGAAGCAGAGCTATACACCCGATTGATGGTTCCCCTAGAGCTTTTGGTGGAGGAATACCCCGAGTTTATTCCCGGTCATCTGCTCCATGCCGAAGTTTTAGCTGAGCAAGACAAGCACGAAGAGTCTCTAGCAGTCCTGGAACGGGCAACAACGCTTTATCCAGATGAGCCAGAGTTGATTCAAGCACGAGTTGAAGCGCTAGCAGCAAATGAGCGCTGGCTGGAAGCGTCGATCGCTGCCCGACAATTTGCGCTGCTAAATCCCAATCGTCCAGACGTGGCTGAGTTTCAGACATTAGCCGATCAGCATTTAGAAGAGTTTCAAGATCGAACACGGAGTCGGCTGAGGGGAAATGCGATCGCCAACTTCGTCACGGGGGCAGCCAGCTTCGTTCTCACCGGCAATCTATTTGGTCCTTTGTCGGCAATTGAAACAACCGTCTTGATGCTGCGCGGCGAGTCTGCGGTAGGTGAAAGCATCGCTAATCAAGCTACACGTCAGCTAGAGCTAGTTGAAGATGAAGCCATCGTTGCTTACGTGAATGAACTGGGACAACGGCTAGCAGAGGTTAGCGGTCGAGATGACTTTGAGTATGAATTTTACGTCGTTCAAGACGAAACGCTAAACGCTTTTGCGCTTCCTGGTGGCAAAATTTTCGTCAATGCTGGAGCCATTTTAGAAGCCAATTCTGAAGCAGAACTAGCTGGTTTGCTGGCTCATGAACTGTCTCACGCCGTTCTTTCACACGGCTTTCAGCTTGTCACCAGCGGTAACTTGACCGCCAATCTGCTGCAATTCATTCCCTATGGCGGCTATGCCGCAAACCTGGCAGTACTGAGCTACAGCCGCGACATGGAGCGTCAAGCCGATGCCCTTGGCACTCGCGTCCTGGCGACTTCGGGCTATGCGGCTGACGGATTACGCAACCTGATGATCACGCTGGAAGAAGCAGAAGAAGAAAGCCTGCCGTTTGTCTGGCTCTCGTCTCACCCTGATGCCGACGAACGAATTGAAAATATCGAAACGCAGATTGAACTCAACGGCTACAACCGCTACACCTATGAGGGCGTGGAGCGGCATCAGGCAATGCAGCGACGGGTTGAACAACTGCTCCTAGCACCCGATGAGGCTAAATAAATGAAATTTGTCTTGCCCGACCCTTCTGATTTATTAGAAACCGACAAAACTAGACTGAAAAGCTTAGGAGAAGTCACCTTCTACGAAGAGATGCCTGCAACCGAAGAAGAGGTGATTCAAAGAATCGACGGTGCAGAATTGATTGCCCTGAGTTGGATTGACATCACCGAAAACATCATCAAGAGCAATCCCAACTTAAAGTACATCGTGGTTTTAGCAGTTGGCTATGACCAGATTGATCTTCAAGCCGCAAGCGCAGCAAATATTAAAGTCATCAACTGTCCAACTCACAATGCTCTAGCAGTCGCAGAATATACGATTGGCTTAACCTTCAGCGTGACGCGTAGAATCCTGGAAGCAAATTTATTTTTGCGAGAGGGAAGCTGGGATCAGCAGCGATTTCGCGGGGTAGAGTTGCGGGGCAAAAAACTAGGGCTGATCGGCTATGGGAACAGCGGTCGAGAAGTGGAAAAGCTGGCGATCGCCCTCGGCATGGAAGTTGAGCACGCCACCTCCAAAACTTCTCCCGCCGATCTCGACCAGCTAATTGCAACCTCTGACATTCTCAGCCTGCATTTACCGTTAACGGAACAGTCCAGACATTTGATTGACGAAAGGCGGCTAAATCTGTTAAAGCCCTCAGCCTATTTGATTAACACCGCTAGAGGGGCGATCGTCGATCAGCAAGCATTAATTAAAATCTTGAATCAAAAGCGCATCGCTGGAGCTGCGCTTGACGTGTTTGAAGATGAGCCAGTTTCAGGACTGCCAACTAGAGAAATGCTAGAGCTCATCAGACTCGGTAATGTTGTTGCCACGCCTCACATTGCTTACAACAGTGAAGAAATGGCAGCAAGATTGGGAGCAGAATTAATCGCAAATATTCAGGCTTGCATCGAAGGCAAGCCGATTAATGTGGTGAATTAATATCACCTAACTCTAAATTTGTAGGTTGGGTGAGGCATGGCGGAACCCAACAACTGTGCTTGCCTAAATTGTGTTGGGTTCCGCATTCGCTCCACCCAACCTACGCAATGACGGAGATGATGCAAATTCTGAGAGGGGGCGTAACATTCGGGCAAAGATTGGGTTGAAAACCAAAAATATAGCTGCCGAATGCCACGCCCCTATGAGGTATTACACGTCTTAACCTTACTTCAATACTCTACGACTGGGCGTGATTTGCTGTTTCAATCCTTTTTTCGTGAGCGATCTGAGCAAACTTGCCGTTTACATGACCGTTGTTATTTCGCGGTTGAATCACTCCATATCCTCCATGATTCCGCTCATAGATCACATTAATTTCACCTGTTTCTAGGTTGCGGAACATGTAAAAATCATGGTCTACCAGTTCTAATTGCTCCAATGCTTCATCAAGCGTCATTGGAGGCATTGCAAAGTATTTGGTGCGAACCACTTCACCTGGAAGCTCAGGAGTGCGATCTTTAATTAGATCAGCTTCAACAGGTTGCTCGCTCACTACGTCTGCTGTCTTCACGGGAGCGTGAACTTTTGCTTGCCGTTTCTCCTTGTATTTCCGCAGTTGCCGAGCAATTTTGTTTGCAACCAGATCAATGCTCGCGTAAAGGTTTTCGCTGCTTTCTTCGGCTCGAACGACTGTACCGTTTGCGTAAATCGTGACTTCAGCGGTTTGTTTAGGGTTTATCCGAGGGTTGCGGGCTACCGATAGATGCACATCAACTTCAGTGGTTAAACTTTGAAAATGATTGACTGCCTTTTCAATCTTCTGATGTACATACTCATGAATCGAATCGGTGATTTCGATGTTTTTGCCCTGGATAACAAGCTTCATGGAGTCGCCTCCCCTAAGTGTTTAGGTTATGTTTTCACCCTAGCACTTTGTATTCTGGAGAACAGTGTCGTTTAAAATGTTTTGCATCCGTTGATAATTCTTGATTGAATTAGCGTTATTTTTAGTTGAATTTGTGTCAATTCACCCTTGATTTCAAAAATGGACTTGGGTACACTTGCGATCGCTTCATTAACTGATACCCGTTCCCGTCGGTGTTTGCTCTACAAACCGGGACTTGTACCCTACTCAACAGCTTTGTCATGGCAGCGATCGCTTGTAGCAGAGCGACGTAACCAACCTGACCTAGATGACGTACTGCTACTGCTAGAGCATCCGCCTGTCTACACATTGGGTCAAGGCGCTACTCTAAATTTTTTGAAGTTTGACCCAGACACATCAGAGGTAGAAGTTTGTCGGGTCGAGCGTGGTGGTGAAGTGACTTACCATTGCCCCGGTCAAATCGTTGGCTATCCAGTTTTGAACTTGTGCTACTACAAGCAAGACTTGCACTGGTATCTACGCCAGCTAGAGGAAGTGTTGCTCCGAGTACTTGCAGCCTACGGTCTACAGGGTGAACGAGTGCCAGGGTTAACCGGAGTATGGTTGGAAGGACGTAAGGTTGGGGCGATCGGCATTAAAGTTAGCCGTTGGATTACAATGCACGGCTTCGCGCTGAATGTGTGTCCAAACTTGCAAGGGTTTAATCAAATTGTCCCCTGCGGTATTGCCGATAGACCCGTTGGCAGCTTGGCACAGTTTCTTCCTACTGTTGACCTCGATCAGGTTCACCAGCAGGTTGCTGCCTCCTTTGCAGAGGTATTCAACGTTCAGTTTCAGGAAATGCGGATGAAAGGACTTGAACCTTCACTTCTTGCGAAACTAGAACCTAAATCTAGCGCGTCTACCAATTCCGCCACATCCGCATGAATCTAGCTTAGATATCTTAGCAAAAGAAAGCCAACGTTGCTGAACCTAAAAGGTGAATTTGGGTATGGCAACAGTTTTACTTCTTTACTTCCATGCTCAGATTGGAATTCTGGGCAGTATTTAGATTAGGAAGACGGGGAGCGCAGAATTACTTTGAGAAGCCATTAAAAAAGGGAGAGCCGTTAAAACGACTCTCCCTACCATCAGGGTGCATCTACTTAGCGTATTATGACACTAGAGGGGTGGGGGGTGTCACCCCCTAAAACGAGTTTTTCAGGAAAAGTTTTGTAAAGATCAGAAAAACCGCTGCATGGGGTGAGGGGTTTGACCCCTCATTTTAGATTTTGCCCAAAAAATTCCAGGGATGGTGGTAGTTTCCCTGGAATTTCACTAAATCTTGAGTTTACTTGAGTTTGAACAATCTAACCGTTTAATTTCTGGGTGAGAAGCTGGTTGGTCAGCTTTGGATCAGCTCTTCCACCCGTTTGTTTCATCACCTGACCGACAAAGAAGCCCAGCAGCTTAGTCTTACCACCCCGATATTTAGCCAGTTCGTCGGGATTGGCAGCGATCACAGCATCAATGGCTGCTTCAAGGGCACCTGTGTCAGAGATTTGGGTTAGCCCTTTGCTTTCTACCAGCTTCTTAGCGGAGCCGCCATTCACCAACAGTTCAGGCAGAATGTCTTTGCCAATTTTGTTGCTGATTGTGTTGCTTTCGATCAGTTCAACCAGTTCTGCCAAGGTTTCGGGCTGGAGGGGAATTTCGCTAATGCTGAGCCGCTTTTCATTCAGGTAGGCGCTGATGTCGCCCATGATCCAATTAGCAGCGAGCTTGGGATTAGCTTTGGCAGCAGTGGCAGCTTCAAAGTATTCGGCGATCGCCCGATCATCCGTCAGCACTCGCGCATCATAGGCAGACAATCCTAACTCGCTCTGATAGCGCTCCCGTTTTTTGGCAGGCAATTCAGGAAGTTGCGATCGCCATTCTTCCAACTGCTCAGCGGTCACCTCAATTGGCCCTAAATCTGGCTCAGGAAAATAGCGGTAGTCGCTTGATCCTTCCTTGATCCTCATGCTGATCGTGCGTTGGGAGCCTTCTTCCCACAGCCGCGTTTCTTGCAAAATCCGTTCGCCAGATTCGATCGCCTCGATTTGCCGCTCGATCTCGTAGTTGATCGCCCGTTCAATCGCGTTGAACGAGTTCATGTTCTTGATTTCGACCTTGGTGCCAAATTCTTCCTGCCCGACGGGACGCACAGAAATATTCACGTCGCAACGCAACGAGCCCTCCTGCATGTTGCCATCGCTCACACCTAGGTAGCGCAAAATTCGCCGCAGTTCTTGAGCATACTCAGCCGCCTCTTGCCCAGAGCGCATATCCGGCTCGGAGACGATTTCGACTAGCGGTACGCCCGTGCGGTTGTAGTCTACGAGGGAATGGGTAGAACCAGAGAGGCGATCGCTGCCGCCATGCACCAGTTTGCCTGCGTCTTCTTCCATGTGCAGGCGCGTGATGCCGATGCGCTTGCGAACTAGAGTGCCATCTTTATCTTCAACATCAACCTCTAACCAACCATGTTCGGCAATCGGCAGGTCATACTGCGAAATTTGGTAGTTTTTGGGCAGATCAGGGTAGAAGTACTGCTTTCGGTCAAATTTGCTGTAGGGCGCGATCTGGCAGTTCAACGCCAAACCCGCTTTGACGGCATATTCCAACACCCTTTGATTGAGCACAGGCAGCACCCCAGGCATTCCCATACAAATCGGACAAACATTGGTGTTAGGAGGCGTGCCAAATTCGGTAGAACAGTTGCAGAAAATTTTCGTGTCAGTTTTGAGTTGACAGTGGGTTTCTAACCCAATAACTGCTTCATATTGGGTCTTAACCGGAGCAGCAGTTGTCATGATTACTTTTTAGCTAGGCAGTGATTGGGTCTATTTTAGCCCGTAAGGGGAAGAGGGAGGGGCTAAAGAGGGGCTGGGGGCTAGGGGCTAGGGAAAGAGAAGGCAAGTGACTGAAAGGGAAGGAGAAATGATGCGATGTGCAACTAAATTCCTGGAAGCTCTAGTTTCTTGTGGAGCAGGCATCTTGCCTGCTTGGATTTGGACGGGCAAGATGCCCATCCCACAACCCTAGCCCCTAGCCCCTAACCCCTAACTTAGTTTCAATTTCTGAAAATTTACCGACAGATCTTGTAGGGACAGTTAGGCTATCGATTAACCTCTTGTCCTGCCCTTTACATTCCGTGATCTTATGGCGAAGGAACTGGCAATTCGTACTCGCGGGCTGACCAAACAGTTTGACCGTCAGGTTGCCGTAAATGACATCGATTTAGAAATTGAGGCTGGAGAAGTTTATGGACTAATCGGACCGAATGGCGCAGGGAAAACGACTCTGATTCGGATGTTGGCAACGGCAGAGGAGCCAACGACAGGAGAGATTTTGATTAATGGCGATCGCCTCCTGCGCGATAAAACCAACGCTCACATCAAGCAACGGATTGGTTACCTGCCAGATGACTTCCCGCTTTATGATGACCTGACCGTTTGGGATTATCTAGACTATTTTGCGCGAATGTATAAGCTGCGGCAGCCCCACCGCAATCGTCGTTTGCATGAAGTGCTAAACCTGGTGCAGCTTGCGCCAAAGCGAAATAGCCTGATTGCAACCCTGTCGCGAGGCATGAAACAGCGCCTTAGCCTGGCCCGCACGATTATCCACGAACCGATTTTGCTGTTGCTGGATGAGCCAGTTTCGGGGCTTGACCCGATCGCCCGGATGCAGTTTCGCGAAATCATCAAAGTGCTGCAAGAGGCGGGGATGACAATTTTGATTTCGTCCCACGTGCTGAGCGACCTGGCAGAACTTTGTACTTCAATCGGGATTATGGAGTTAGGCTATCTCGTAGAAAGTGCGCCCCTGCAAGAACTCTACCGTCGCCTGAGCCGTCAGCAAATTCTCATTTCAACGCTCGGCAAGCTGGATGCACTCCGGCAAAACTTGAGAAGCTACCCCCAGGTGGAAAATGTAGAAGTTTTGGCTGGAACCCAAACCGTTAGAGTGCAATTTTCGGGAGAGCCAAAGGAATCTGCGCTATTGCTGCGATCGCTCGTTGGGGCAGGCATTCCGATCAACGACTTTCACTGTGTTCGCGAAGACTTGGAAACTATCTTCCTCAAACTGGGGCATCAACAGGCATCGTGACACCATAAACGGACAAGAATTTTCTGCATTCACCCATGACTTAACGACGATTTAATAACCAGCTCAAGTGTCTATCCCTCACCCTTCATCTCTCATCCTTAACCTATGCGTCTTAATCTGCTAGACCAAATCGGCGACTGGAATCCTCAGCTATTTCGAGAACTTAAGGGTCGGCTCAAGTCCCGCAATGTTTTGATTGCGATCGGCTTGTCGCTGATGGCTCAGTTTCTTCTACTCAACTTTTTCAACAATCAGCTTCCTAATCTCAGTAGGACTTACAGCAAATACTGCACTGAGTATGACCCCGCCAGCTATGGATGTCTCAAACAAGGCGGGGACTATTTAATTGATTGGATGATGTGGTGGAGAGACATCTTCATCGCCTTAAACTGGGGCATCATCCTGGTGTTAATGCTGGCTGGGGTCTATCTGCTAATCAATGACCTCGACCAGGAAGAACGGCGCGGAACGCTGAATTTTATTCGTCTCAGTCCGCAGCGGAGCCGTAGCCTGCTGACAGGCAAACTGTTAGGAGTTCCGGTGTTGCTTTACCTGGCAGTCGGCGCAATTGTGCCACTGCATCTATTTGTGGGAATGCAAGCGGATGTACCGACCGTTTTTACGGCGAGCTATTACCTGATGCTGTTTGCAGGTTGTTATTTCCTGTATAGCGCTGCCCTGCTGGGTGGCTTTATGGGTAAGCTGCAAGGCGGCATTGGTGGAATTCAGATTACGACTGGAACGGCTTTTCTGGGCGTATTTCTGACCGCCTTTTTATTCATCCCAAACTACCTTCTCTGGAATGTGTTAACCGTCTGGAGTAGCTTTTCTCAATATGTTATTGGCAGCACGGGAACAAGCTCAGTGCAGTGGTTTTACATTCCGCTGGAGCAGAGTTTGATCCTTTCGCACGGGTTTACTCTGTTTGCCCTGGGCATTGGAAGTTACTGGATTTGGCAAGCGCTAGACCGCTGTTTTCATAGCCCTGGGGCAACCTTGCTGAGCAAGCGACAAAGCTATGGGCTGATGATCAGCTTTCAGGTGTTGATGCTGGGATTCTTTATACGCGATTGGGGGCAATATGCTTACGATGATTCTGGGTTTTTCATTGCTCAGGTTGCCGTAGTTTCTAGTGCCAATCTGGTGCTGTTTTTGGTGTTGATTGCCATGCTGTCAGCTCACCGTCAAACATTGCTAGATTGGGCACGCTATCGTCACTTTGAGCGAAGCAGCCTACGAATCGGGTCAGCACAAACCACGACGGGTTCCACTCGGCAACGTTCGTCGATGTGGCAAGACCTGATCTGGGGTGAAAAGAGTCCGGCTGTGGTGGCGATCGCCATCAACATGCTGATCACGGCGGCAATTCTGCTGCCCTGGATCATCTTCCACCCAGAGGGCGTGGAGAAATGGACGGTTGTGATTGGGTTGGTCATCAGCCTGAACCTGATTGCTATCTATGCATCGATCGCCCAACTGACTCTGATGATGAAAAATCAACGGCGTGGTTGGTGGGCAATGAGTGCAGTTGCGCTGGCGATCGGACTACCCCTCCTTGCAGGTGTGATCCTCTATGCCGAGTTCGGTTCAGGTACGGCAACTGCACTACTGTTGTTCTCACCTATGCACTGGGTTTGCCTGGCTCAAGGTGCGCCTGCCTTTATGCCGCTACTGGCGATTGTGGGGCAGTGGGGGGCGATCGTATTGCTCAATGCTCAGCTTGCCAAGAATCTGAAGCGGGTAGGTGCGTCAGAGTCGAAACCGCTGCTGGCTGGAGTCAAGTAGTCCACATTCTAAAACTACTGGGTTGGGGGTTAGAGGCTTGCACTCTGACCCCCAAGTTTTTATGGCTCAATCAATATTTTTGCTGAGGTTTGGCGTAGGGATTGGATGGTGGCGATCGCCACCTCAGCCGCCTGGTCAATTTCTGCTTCTGTATTGAATTTACCAATGCCAAACCGAATTGAGGCAAAGGCTAATTCCTCGGAGCGTCCTAACGCGGATAGCACATGAGAAGGTTCGATCTTGGCGGCAGAGCAAGCAGACCCTGAAGAGACGGCAATAGTAGACTGCAATCCCAATAGCAGCGCCTGCCCATCTACACCCGCGACGCTGATGTTCAGGTTTCCGGGTAAACGTTGGGTTGAATGTCCGTTGAGGTAAATGCCCGGAAGCTCACTCAGGCGCTGCCAGAGGCGATCGCGCAGTTGAATTTGCCGTTGGGATTCTGTCTCCAATTCTGCTAATGCCAACTCTACTGCTTTGGCAAAACCGACAATTTGTGGTGGGTACAGCGTTCCCGATCGCATTCCTCGCTCTTGCCCACCGCCGTGCAGTTGTGCTGCCAGTTGCACTCTCGGTTGACGGCGACGCACATATAGTGCCCCAATTCCCTTCGGTCCGTAGACTTTGTGTGCAGTCAGAGACATCAGGTCAATCTGCATTGTCTCTACGTCGAGGGGAATTTTGGCGATCGCCTGAGCCGCGTCGGTATGAAACAATACGCCTCGACTGCGGCACAGTGCCCCAATTTCTGCCAAAGGCTGCAACACCCCAATTTCGTTGTTTGCTGCCATCACCGACACCAAAATGGTGTCTGGTCGAAAAGCCTGCTCCAGTTCTTTCAGATCAATCAAACCGTTTGGCTGAACGGGCAGAAACGTTACCTCAAAGCCAAGTGACTGCAAATAGCGACAGGGGTCTAGCACTGCGCTGTGTTCAGTTTGCACAGTGATGAGGTGCCGCCCCTGCGAAAAATAGGCTTCTGCTACGCCCTTGATTGCCAAGTTGTTGGCTTCTGTTGCACCGCTGGTGAAGATGATTTCTTCGGGGGTAGCGGCGATCGCCTCAGCCAAAATTTCTCGTGACTGCTTAACCGCCGCCTCTGCTGCCCAGCCAAACAGATGAGTGGTGCTACCAGGGTTACCAAAATTCTCTGTAAAGTAAGGCAACATTGCCTCTAGCACTCGTGGATCAACCGGCGTGGTAGCGTGACAGTCTAGGTAGATGGGGCGTTGCACAATAATTCCTGCGATCGGTTTGTTATCTAATACCGATCTAAACAAATTTCAGGGCAATTGATGACAAGCAGGGCATTTCACGAAACGTCCGATCGACGATCTATCCCGATCGCAATTCGATAGGACAAACACCAGTTGCCTAATGAAAAAGTGGAGGCGCAATGCACCTCCACCTCATTTAATGCCCACTGTTAGGAATGTCTGCTATTGAAGCAAACGTTTGTTCGCTCTAATAGCGGCATGTCATTAACCTGCAACTTCTTTAGTTACGTCCGCCTGGAGTGCGTCCACCTTCATCGTTGCTGCCACCGCGAGGCTGTGAGTTGCCAGGGTCACAACCCTCTGCACCATTACCGATGCCCTGATTGCAATTCTGACGACCAGAGTTATCATCGTCGTCGTCGCGGTCATCATCGTCGCTATCGTCGTCGCTATCGTCGCCGCCATCATCACCGTCGTCATCGTCGCTGTCGTCATCGTCATCACTGTCGTTATCGCGCTCTTCGAGATCGTCGTCACTGTCATCATCGTCATCTGATGTTGTGACAACGTAAGGCGATGAAATTTCGGTAACACTGCCTGTGCTGAAGAGTGCTTGGTAGATGAAAACAGCAACCTCTGAACGGGTAGCAACACGGCTGAGGCTGAGCTGGCGAGTTTCTGGATAGTTCACCACGATGCCTTGCTCGGTCAGCGCTGCAAGCAGACTACGAGTTTCGGAGGAACTAATGATCGAAACATCGGTGTAGTAAGCCAGCGTTGTATCGACAGAACTGCTAGAGGAAAGCCGTAAACCTCTGGCGATCGCCAGCAGCACATCCGCACGAGTCAAACTCCGCGTCGGGTTAAACTCGTTATCGTCATCCAAGCTCAAAAAGCCCATCTCATAAGCTTCTTGAATTGCGGTGTAAGCCCAATAGGATGAAGATACATCCCTGAAGTTGACTGCATCCCGCACGTCCCGCAGCTCAAAAGCACGACGCAGCATTGCCGCAAACTGAGCTTTAGTGACGGGTTGGTCAGGGCGGAAGGTGCCATCGGGGAAACCTTCGATGATTTCCAGAGCAGCCAGTTCGCTAATAAACTCACTTGCCCAATAGTTGGAGGCAACATCGCGGAAGCTAACCCGTGTGCCTTGACGAGCAATCAACTGCGCCCTGCGAATTGCGGTAGCGGATTCATTCAGTAGAACAACGCTGCCCGTCTCGTTGGTGTGGTAGACCCAGACCTGCTGTTGACTGCGTGCTACAACTACCCAGCCCGGAACAAGTGCTTCGGTGCAGGCGTTGTTGCTAGGCAAGCCTAAGCAACCATCTGACCAAACTTTACGACGCACTTCGACGATCTCTAAGTTCGTGACTTCACCCGAATATTGTCGGGCGATCGCCTGCAGCACAGAAGACCGCACTGATTCTGAAAAACCAGTCTGACTTACACTAACCGCAGTCCGTTCAGTTGTGACGCTGCCAGAAGTGCCGCCCGAAACTCCAGTGACTTGTCCCTCGGTTCTCGTTTCAGTTCTTGTTTCAGTTCTCGTTTCGGTGTAGACGCTAGCCGTCCGGGTTTCGGTTGCTGCCACATCCAGAACGACAACAGAACCGGATTCATCCGTGCGGTAAACCCAGGTTTGCTCGTCAGATTCAACAACAACCCGCCATCCGGAAACGAGTGCTTGAAGGCATGAATCTGCAGGGCCACCCAATCCTAAACAACCATCCGTCCAAGTTTCCTGACGAGCTTCTACAATTCGCAGCTCAGAAATGGCTACTCCTGACTGAGTAGAGATTGCTCGGTAAACCGATTCGCGAACTGAATCAGGCAACTCACCATCAGATTCTGCGTCATCGTCGTCAGATTCATCATCATCGGATTCTGAGCCATCGTCACTGTCATCAGATTCCGAATCATCGTCATCATTGTCATTGGATTCTGAGTCATCGTTGTCAGATTCCGAATCATCATTGTCATCATCGGATTCCGACATTGCAACATCGTTGCTGACTTCTGTGAATGAACCTGCTAGCTCAAAGCTGCCTGCCTCGGTTTGAAACTTAATGGGGAAGGAGGCAAGAGAAACGCTGGGCGTTGCACCAAAGTCGCCTGCAATTTCTAAACGGAAAGAGTCTTCGCTGCTACCCGACTGTAGCCCCTGCATGATGGAGCCACCGCTACAGTTGTTGGCTGCGTAGATGCAAACATTGATGTCTTTGAAACCACCGGGAAAGTTTTGCTGGTTCTGATTGATGACGACGGTTTCAAATGTTGCGGTGTTACCCTCGATCACGCTCAAAGCAACGTCCGTCGCAGTGGGGGTGATGCCAAAGCCAAAGCTGGTAATCGCAGCCTGAAAGGAACTGGCAGTTTCGTTGTTAATGCTTACGTCTAGCACCAGGCGATTGGACGTTAGCTCAACCACTTCAAAAACTGCCGTCGCTGTAAGTTGGGGAATGTCTGCGTTAGCAGGTAGCACCCAACTTACGGGAAATCTTTGACCTACATCCGTTGCAGTTATTCCGACCTCATATAGCGATTGACCCGATGGGTTGCCTGCTGTTTCGCCAGACTGAGTTTCAAAATCAAAAGCAAGGGCAGGTGTTGGCAAGAGAGCCAGAGCAGTAAGCCCTGAGAGCACCAAAATCACCTTACTAATCGCACTGACAGCCAAAATTCGCTTTTTCGCCACGCTCACACCTCGTAAACAGGTAATGTTTGCCTAGTCGAGTGGTGTGACGAAAGCTACTGAATAGCTTGTTCCTCAGTTAAAGAATATTAAAGAAAACTTTACGACTACAGTCTCAAACAGCGAATTGCTTCCAACATTCCTCTTGCTTTATTCAGGGTTTCTTCATACTCTTTTTCCGGTTCGGAGTCAGCAACCAATCCTGCGCCTGCCTGAACGCTGACCATATGGGTGCCGTCGGACTGGCTACGAACCACCATTGTGCGAATGGCGATCGCCGTATTCAAATTTCCCTCAAAGTCGTAGTAACCATAGACTCCTGAGTAAGGACCACGCCGACACGATTCCAGGTCATGGATGATTTCCATTGCCCGAATTTTGGGTGCGCCGCTGACTGTCCCTGCCGGGAAGCAGGCTTTGAGCAAATCCCAAGCTGTTTTACCGGGTGCTAGTTCACCAATCACGTTGCTGACAATGTGCATGACGTGAGAATAGCGCTCGATTACCATCAGCTCATCAACTGTTACCGTGCCGCTGGCGCAAACTCGCCCTAGGTCATTTCGCCCCAGGTCTACCAGCATGACGTGTTCAGCAACTTCTTTAGGGTCTTGCAGCAAGTCCTGAGCCAGAGCTGCATCTTCTTCAGGAGTTTTGCCGCGAGGACGGGTTCCGGCGATCGGACGCAGGGTCGCGATCATGGGCTGGTCAGGCTGGGGCGATCGCTCTACCTTGACCATGACTTCAGGGCTAGAGCCAATAATCTGCCAGTCGTGGAAGTGAAAATACGCCATGTAAGGCGACGGATTGATCAACCGCAAAGAGCGATACAGCGCAAACGGATCGCCCCTAAACTGCGTCGAAAGCCGCTGCGAAATTACCACCTGAAAAATGTCGCCTGCCTGAATATGTGCCTTGGCTTTTTCCACGTTGGCGCAAAATTCAGCCTTTGAAACATTGCTGGCGTAGTCAAGCTGCGGACGATCTGCATCACTGGGCGGTGTCCATTCCAGAATGGTGTCTTGATGAGATAACGGCAACTGAAGCTTGTCAACAAGCTGTGTTACTCGGTTGCAGGCTTGCTGGTAAGCTTGCTGCAAATCGGTTTGCGGGTCGCGTAGGTCAGCATAGGTGATCGCCCAAATTTTGCGCTGCACCTGGTCAAAAATCAGCAGATGGTCAATCTGCATCCACAGTCCATCCGGCAAGTCAGTCTCCTCAACCGGGTAGACGGGTACTCGTGGCTCAATCCAATTGATCAGTTCGTAGCCCCAAAAGCCAAGTAATCCGCCAATTCCGGGGGGCAGTTGAGGCAAGTTAACAGGGTGGTAAGGTTCAAGGCACTGGGCAAGGGTTGCAAAAGGGTCGCCCTCGAAGGTATGGCGATCGCCCCCCCGATGAGTTTGAATTGTCTGATTGCCTCTGGTCTCCAAAATCCACAGCGGATCACAACCCAGAAGGCTGTATCGAGCCAGTTTTTCCCCACCCTCAACTGACTCCAGCAAAAAGCTGTAGGGCTGTCCTGCACAGACCTTGTACCACGCAGATACCGGAGTTTCTAAATCAGCAACCCACTCCTGGTAAACCGGAACAAAATTACCTTGCTGTGCGAGTTCAGAAAATTGAGCAAAATCAGGAAAAATCATGCGTCCCTACTGGCGATTTGAGCTGATTTGGATATCCTATCGCAACAAAACAAAGGGGCAGGTTTTACCCTGCCCCAACCAAGAAGCTATTGATCAAGTCCACAGCCAAAGACTAGCAAGACGCTACGTGTACTAGACCTCGTAGGTTTTGTTGCCGCTAAATTTGATTGAGGCAGGCTCTGGGTTGCTGCCAATGTTGCGGTCGTTCTTGCCGACGTAAGGACGACCGGGGTTCACCTTCTCAGGGAAAACGCCATCCTTAGGATGCAGATACTGAATCTCACCGCTTGGGAAAATGCGGTAGATCTTGTAGTTATCGATTTTGGGCTTGAACTTATTGCGAAGCTGCGCTCCTAGAGCGATGCAATACTCTTTACGAGCTAGATACAGCAGGTTATCTCCCTCCTGCATCGTTGCAGCGCCACCAGTTGGCATTTCAAATACCTGCGCCTTAGGGCTAGTCCAGGTAATTGCATATTTTTCTTCTACTTCAGCTTTGGTCAGCAAGCCACCTGTGCTGCCGCCAAACAGGGGAGTTTGTCCAGTAAGAGTTTCTGCCATGAATTTGTCTCTGAACATTTTTTGGCATCGTATCACCGCGAGTTCACCCAAATCTCGACTTCTTGAGGAACTGTTACAGAAGTTATGAATTATGAGTGATGGGTTATAAGTTATGAAGAGTCATGAAGTTTGAATTTATGCCGAACCCCAAGAGGTGGGAATTTGTGCCCCAACTCAAAACTCATGACCCAAAGTTCGTAACTCTTAACTTCTAACTCACTCCAACTGCGGCATCATTTCCAACGTCCCCAGTCCTAACTCTTTAGGAGAGAGCGATCGCGTTTCAAACAGCGCCATCATATCTTTGAACTCAGGCTTGCCTCTAGATGCCCCTTTTAGCCCTCTGGCAATCACCAAACCACAGAATCCCTTGGTTTTTTTGCAGCGCTGATCCCATTTTTTGCGGGCTGCGATGTGAACGGGGTCATCTTCCTCAAATTCACCAAACAGATGCATTTCACCATTTTGGGTTTTGAGGATGCCTAAATCGTAAGACTTGTCTGCCAGTGGATCTTTCCCAGGGTTAAAGCAAATAGACTCTAAGCCGCCTGCTGCTTGCAGTTGTTCAATCAGGGCGATCGCCTTGGGACGAGACGTTTGAATCAAAATTACCGGGAACCCATCGGACTTGGTGGGAAACTCCTCCTCAGCAGGCTGATGATGCTTGGCTCCCAGGCGCAGATACTCCACCACTTCCCAAGACATTGCCCCCAGGCTGAAGAAGGCATCTGACGGAATCAGGTCGTCGCGCAGGACAGGAGCTTGATTTTGCAAAACCTCATACAGGTCGTCAAAGTCAGAGTCAGTAGACATCTGAAACAGTTCTTCTGCCAAATCAGGCATCGTGGCGACGGTGACTGACACTTTGGTCTTGGAATGAGCAGAATCAGGAACGCGATAACGGCTAGAAAGAGCGGGAAACTCTCCTGTGTTGAGCGTCTTTTGGTGCTGCTGAAGAAATCGATGCAGCGCGGTCAGCGCAACTAAGACGGCGATCGCTTCTTCTTCATACAGAGAAGGGCGTAGCCCCTCCAAAGGATGCAAGTTGCCGAACGATGGACGAATGCCCATTTCGACAAACGCGCCATCCATTTCTTCGTCAGCCTCTTCAAACCCTTCTGAATCCTCAAGCTGATCAAACGTCACAAAGAAACAGTCCTGCTCCAAAAATGCTTCCTCCATGCGCTTGGGGGAATCATTGGCAAGGAGCACCTGCTGCCGAAAATGCTTCAGCGAATCCAGAGAGCGATACATCAGAATGCCATATTCGACTCCCAGCATCCCCAATATGGAAACATACAGCGTTCCGACATCGCCATAGTTCAACTCAATGGAGAGAATTTTTTCCTCATCTAGTGCCTCCCAAGGGGCATCGTTCCAGATAGCAAGCGCTGCCTCCATTAACGTTTCTGCCTGCTCCGGCGGAAGCTGCGGTTGTCTGGACGTAGCGATTTCTTGCAGCCCCCGAAAGATTTCATCAATTAGCGGCAGGGTTTGCACATAGTCAATGGTGATGCCTAAGTCTTGCAGCACTCCCCGCAAAAAAAACTGAATTTCGCGATTGCATACGACGATCTTTTGGGGACGACCCGGACTGATCGAAGCATGAGGGGTCTCCATTGCCCGGATCAGCGTTCGCACAATCGCTTCTGGGCCAGTTTCAGCAGGCACCACATCCATTGCTCTCACCATTGCCTCACTGCCATCTACCCAGAGAATGCATTCTCCTCGCATATTTGCATCTGGCTCGATACTGGCTGCTACCCGGGGGGAAATAGCGCGGCGATCGCCCTCCCACACGCTAGGAAGCTGACGTAGCTGCTGGAGGCGGCGGCGGGTAGAGCGATTGAGAGCAGTCATAGACCAACCAATTGATTGAGTGATTAGTGTGGGTTTAGATGAAACGCTAAGCCTGAAAGCAAGAATCAGTCTTAAGTGGGCTTAGCAAACCCAGGACGTGAGGGCATAGACATTCATCTTAAACATTGAATGACCTTCTCTAACCTCTTTTATCAGCGCATCTGATAGAGGGAGTTGACCTCAAGACCACCGCACCAGCCAAAGATTGCCTCAAATCCGCTACGATCAGGATAATAGATGCAGGAACATAAAGTAATTCAACCTGACTCTGCACGGTCAATTCGCAGGATTGAAAACTTTGACAGGGCACGTTTGATAGCACTAAGGAGTCTCTAATACCCATGACACAAGCAACCCAGTCTCAACAACGGGGCATTCAGATGACTGAGACAGCCCTAAACCATGTCCTGATGCTACGGGAAAGGCAAGGCAAGGATCTCTGCTTGCGAGTTGGAGTCAGGCAGGGAGGCTGCTCTGGAATGTCTTACATGATGGACTTTGAAGACGCTAGCAATATTAGAGAAAGTGATGAAGTGTACGACTACGAAGGGTTCAAAGTAGTCTGTGACCCTAAAAGTATGCTTTATCTCTATGGTTTGGTTTTAGACTACAGCGACGCAATGATCGGTGGCGGCTTCCAGTTCACTAACCCCAACGCTAATCAGACCTGCGGCTGCGGCAAGTCCTTTTCTTGACATGTGTGGCTGATTTAATTTTTGAGAGGGTGTTTATGAAAGCACCCGCCCTGAGGGCGGGTGCTTTCATAAACTACCCAGAATTGCTGTAGCGTTTAAGTTTAAAGAGTTAAATTGGGACGCTGTATGACTGAGGTTGAGGTTACAGTTGAAACGTTGTTCGATCAAGGCATTGAGCGGTATCACGCAGGCGACCCTCCTGCAACGTTGATTCCGGTCTTTAAAGAGGTGTGCGATCGCGCCCCTAAGAGTAGTCCTGCCTGGACGTGTCTAGCCTGGCTGTATTTGCTGGACAGCAAGCCGACACAGGCTTACAAAGCTGCTCAAAAGGCAGTTAAGCTGAATCCTCAAGATCCGCAGGCGCGAGTTAATTTGGCGATCGCCATGCTGGAAACAGCTCAAAAAGGAGTTCGACAGCACGTAGAAGTGGCTGAACAACTGATCATGGCTGTACCCGAACTGCGCGACGAAGTTAAACAGAATGTTGAAGAAGGGTTAAGCAGAAAACCAGACTGGAAAAGCCTGAACCGAGTTAAGGAATGGCTGTTTGGCAGCTAGTCCAAGCTTTCACAAGTAGCCTGTTGCAAAAGTAAGGCAATGTCCTTGATGCGACCTAAAAACGCCGATTAACCTCAGAGTTGGTCGGCGTTTTAGCTGTCGAAGCACAGCATTTCTGTTATTTCGAGATTGTAATCTTAAGCTCAAAATAATTTAATGATAGATCTGAAAATCTAATGATAAGATTCGATGAAGTAAACGATGAGCTGTTCTTATCGCTATTCGTTGCATCAGAGCTTTTAAAAAATTCAAGGAGTTGTTAACTATGGTCACTCACAACGTTGAAGTGAAGCCGGATACTCGTAATCACAAAGGATTTTTTGTTCAAGAAGCGTCTTACAAGTTCATGGGCATTGATCAATCAGGTTGGGCGTTGATTTGCATTGACGATGCAACTTGCCATTATGTAGATCCAGATAATCTGCAGCTTTCAGAAGAATCTAACGAATTAGTCTAAGCAGGCTTTTACAAGCTTTCATGAGTACTTTTGTTTTCTGCTTCTACTAATGTGGCTGTTCTTCTCAGAGAGTGCAGCCATATTTTTTTGCTAATCTGATGACTGGCATTGTTTTTCACTTTTAAGCAACGAACTCTTTACACTCGGTCTACTCATCTTTAAGCTCAAATTATTCACAGATTTGATGAAAGACAAACTTTTAAACTGGCTAAATCAGGCTTTAATGCTAAACATTTTTTTAGTTTTGTTTAGCTTTTTTTGGCTAGCGATCGCTGTTCTAGGACGCTCTTTAAACATCCCTCTTGGGTTAGAGCTTTGGTACAAACTGTGGGAACCTGTCTTTACACCTTCAATCGGAATCTTAATGGGAGGTGCAGTCCTCAGCGGTGTAATCAGTTGGGTCAACAAACGTTTGGATTCCCAATCTAACTGACCGATTTGCCTCAAAGAATGTTTGTGAAGTTTGATCTGCGATCCAAAAACCTGTAGGGCGTAGCGTTCAGGTCAGAACTTCTAGAACGTGCGAGGGTTCATCGGCAGGATACTAGGCTCCTCAAGAGGACGTTCGCTATTTCTCAGATTTCCTTTAAGGAAAAGTTTTTATACCCACTTTGGTAGTGTTGTGCATTTAGCAGCCTGTGATACGGTTTATGGCTGATCGTCCTGAGGACGACTCGCATTTACCGTAGTTTTTGATACTTCTCCATTTGTGGAACTTCCATTTAAGTCGGGAATTCTACAGTACTAACCACCGTTTTCACCTGGTTTTTATTCAGGTTCAGTTTTCTTATGAAGAAAAGTCTTTTAACGCTGCTAGCGGTTTCAGGTTTGCTGATTTCTCCGATCGCTTCACCTCAGCAAGCTGCCCTGGCGCAACGGGTTGTCGATGTCAGCCCCGATGTGAATAGTCAAAACGTGCCGCCTGACACTTCCATCTCTGGTCAATTTGACACGAGCAACACGCCCGCGGTTGACCTCAACTCTGTGCGAATTCTCGTCAATGGACAGGATGTCACCAATCGCAGTACGGTGACGCGGAACTTCTTTAGCTACCGTCCTACTCAACCTTTGCCTCCGGGTCAATCACGAGTGCAAATTGACTACCGTAACGCCAACGGTGAACAGCGTAGTGTCAACTGGGCATTCACCGTGCAGCAACCTCAAGCTGCGGTGCAGGTTAGCTCAGTTACGCACAATGCTGCCAGTAACCCACTTGGCCCAGGCACCACATTTTTGGCAACCATTAATGGCACGCCCGGTTCACAGGCTGCAGTTTTGTTGATTCAAGATGGACGCACTGTGCGAGAGCTACAGGCTCAGGAAGTTTCCTCTGGCGTGTATGTAGCAACGCTGAACATACAGTCGAGCGATCGCCTGAATGAAGGAATTGTCGTCGGTCGCCTGCGTCGCCAAAACCAAACCACCTTTGGAGCTGCCTCTCAACCCGTCGTATTTAACCCCAATGCTGGCGGAACGGCTGTAGTACCAGACAGCAGTGGCTCAACGGGCAACACTGGAGGTAATACCGGAGGCAACACTGGATCGGGCAACACTGGAGGTAACACCGGAGGTAACACTGGAGGCAACACGGGCAGCACAACCCAGCAGCTTCAACCCAGCTTTACCAGTCACCGTAATGGGGGTGAAGTCAGCGGCAGCGGTTTCACACTGGTGGGTCAAACTCGCCCCAATGCCACTGTCGATGTGCGGGTCACGTCCAGAGTCTCGGTGCTGGGTGTCGTTAACCTGGGCGGACAAACTCTGCTTGACGAAGAAGTTACCGCTGACCGAAATGGACGCTTTGAAGTAGAGGTTCCCGGACCTCGCATTCCTGTCCCCGGAACCCGCTACACCGTTCGTGCTGCGGCTAGCCTCAATAATGAGACAAGCCGACCTACCGAAATCACACTGACTCAGGATTGAGGGTACAAAAAGTTTAAAAGATCGAGGCGGAAGTGTAGTGCTGCTATGCTTCCCCTCGATCTTTTGGAACGTGGAGTTGTTAAGGTGACTATTTGTCCTTTGTCAATCAGAATGTTGTGGGAAATCTACGGTGCGACCACAACCTGATGGGTACCATGCGGAACGTCAATTCATCCGACATATCCCAGATTAGGAGTGACTTCCCATTTCCTCCTTCAATTCAATCTATTAAGCATTACTTCTCCGATTGAAGTAAGTATTGTTTTTTGGTAGGTGTGATTAAGGAATCGTCTGTAGTTGATTACCAGTTCAAGTCGAAGCCACACAACGATGAACTTGTGGGAAAACTTGAGTTAACTGCACCACGAAAGGAATTACCACATGAATCTTAAAGATGTTATTGAACTTGTAAATCAACCGATTGAACAACATCGTGTAAAAGTTGGAGAGCGTCCAGAGTCTACTCCAGTGGTATGGCAGAGAATTGATATGACAGTGGAAGAGGCGAAGCTGGCTGTTCGGAAACTTGAAGCTAAAAAAGTTCAATACCAGAAAGTCATGAACAACACTCAAGCAGGAGGAGAAATTACCAAATTAGCTGCTAGCGGCGCTGGGATGGCAGCTATGGTAACAGGCGCTGCTTTGATGCTATTTCCGCCTACTGCAATCGCTGGTGCAATTACACTTGTGTCAGGTATTGGTGCAGCAGGCGTCGGTAAGAGTGTTGGTGATGGCGTTGAGGATATTGGAGCAAATAGCAATACACAGGCAATTCAACAAATAGATGCCTATATTAATTCCATAAAAAATGCCATTATTGCTTCGCTTTAAGTCAGGTCAAGTTGCGTAGTCTGCCCTCTTCCTTCAACCGTGCCTTCCAAAAATAAGGTCAGACTTGCTGAAGAATCAGGAAAAACTTTTCCCGAAGGGGTTGAATGTCGCTAAAGCCAGCGAAGTAATTCCCCGGCAGGGTTATGACGAGTAGAGCGTAGAAGGTTGTGAGAGTATCAAAGCTGACTTCTCCAAGAAGCGATCGCCTCTTGAGCCGCAGTATGAGCAGGCGTATTAGCAGGAACCAATGCAGCTGTCTGTACCGCACTGTTTAACCGACCCCGCTCTGCACGAGAACGAGCCAAATCGAGAATTGCTTGGCTCCATTCACCGATCAACTGCTGTGCCTCATTATGCAAAGGCTGGTTGGCGGGAATTTGACGCGCAATGGTAATCGCCCGATTGTAAGAAGAAGCCTGGTTGCGTCGAATTAAGCTTCGTGCCTGCTGCAAAGTTTCCTGGTTGGCTTGCTGCTGCTGCCATCGGGCAATTGATTGTTGCGCGGCTGAGTAAACTTCTGGGCTACTAGACGGAACCAAACGGGCAGCAGCGATCGCAGAATTCAAATTTCCCTGTCCGGCTCTTCCTTCAGCCAGGTCTAGAATGACTTGGCTCCAAGTTGCAATACTCTGCTGGGCTTGTTGATACAAGGGTTGTCCGGGTCGAACCTGACGGGCAATAATGATCGCCTGACTAAAATCAGAAGCCTGATTGGTTGCATTCAGCGCTCTAGAGCGGCTTAACACGGCTCTCGCATTGTTCAAAACCGCTTGATTTCGCTGGCGGGCCTGGTTTAGTGCCTGTTCTGCTTCAGTTCGCAGTTGAGTGTAGTCTTCTGTGCGCTGTTCGGTTGGGATCTGGTCAAGCAGGGCGATCGCTTCCTCCTGGCGCTGATTTTGCAGAGCAGCACGAGCATTGCCTATCGTTGCAGGGGGTGTAGACTGTCCTTCCCCATTCTCAGCAGTAGGAGAGGGTTGTTCTGAGTTCGGTAACGCTTCAGCATCAGGAGACTCTGGCGCAGCCATAAACGAACTTGCTCCCTCTGACGAAGCATCAGGGGAAGGAGCAGGTGCTGGCGGAGAGGATGTTTCTGGGTCAGCAGGGCTGGAATTAACACTTGAAGTGGCAGCTTCAATTCCGTCAGATCCGTCGGAATCTTCAGAAGCCACCTCCGGAGCAGGGAAAAATGAATTTCGCAAGGCGGCCCAGTTGCTCAGCAGGACGCCCAAAAATAGCAACAGCACTGCCACACTGCCCCACAGCTGCACTCTTTGCCAAAACACATCGTCTGACTCAGACTCAACGTCTTCATAGGCTACATCGACTGAAGTAACTGAAGCAGGGCTATTTGTTCCTTTGCCATTGAGCGTTTCAGCGTTGCCGTTGAGGGTTTCGGATGTCAAAACCGGATCAAGATCATCTGCAACAGAAGGCTGTGTTGGATGAACAATTAGGCTTTGAGAAGGGCTAATCGATGAAGTGGTTGGTAAATCGCTTGCTACAAAATCAGGGCTGTAATCTGCTCCAACTTTGGCGATCGCCTGCTGCGGCAAAATCAGCTGATGTCTTTGCTCAACCGGAATGATGGCTAAGGGCTGCTGTTTGGGTCGCCAATGGTAGTCACTTAGGGCAGGCAGGCGATCGCTCAAATAATGAGCCAGTGAGTCAGACGTGATGCAGCCGCGATAGCGCAATCCTTCTAATAGCGCTGCTGTGAATAGTCCTTGACGCAGAGCCAGCGTTTCATGGGAAGTCTGCTCGGGTTGACAAGACAACAGCGTTGCGATGCCGTAAGTGTCTGCCAGTGCAATAGTTTGCTCACCAATGCCTTCGCCCGCCAGAGCATTTTTGCTGCGATTCATGTCTAGCGTTAGCAAAATTTTGTCAGTTGGTGCTGCTTTTAGCAGCTTAAACACTTCCTCAACGGCAATTCCTGTAGTGGCTACCTGCTCCGGATCGCCATCAATCGGCATCAGATAGTCTTGCCCTTCAAACTGCATCCCGTAGCCGCTGAAAAAGCACCAGAGGAAGCCACCTGCTGGCAATTGCTCCTGACACAGTTGAGTGACGTAGTCGCGAACATTCTCTCGATTGGGATAAATTGCACCCCGCTCCACCTTCGCGTCGGAGTCAATCAGCATCAAACACTGATCAGGAGCAAAACCTGCTTCACCTACCCAAAAGTCGCGCATTGCCCGTGCGTCGCGCTGGGCATAAATTAGCGGTTGGAAGAACTTATACTGATTGATGCCAATTGCGATCGCCCAGTAACTTGTCATTACAGATGCCCCAAATAAGTACTAAATAGGGTGCCCAGAAGATAACACAAATAAGTGGTTTATCGGCAAAAATCTACCTGATTTTGAGGCAAGGTCTGAGCCAAAAAATCAGAAGAGGATTAGAAGTCGTGCCGTTCACTATTGCTCTGAGTCTGGTTGCCACCTCAAGTTAGTGATGATTGATTTTAACTAGATCTGAATATAAACTTTCGCAGTTCACTAAAGTCAAGAATCTTCTTTAGGGAGCATGACTGAGCATTCTCATATCGTTATCTTCTGCATATATGGCAACGCCAAATTAGACCTGTCCCGAGAGAGCTTGCCATGACTTTTCAGCTTTGGAGGAATCTACTGTGGAATTCTTGAAGTCTGTTTCCATACAAGGGAATGTTCAAGTTAAATCCTGCTTTTGCTTGGGTTTAGGAAGGGCAATCGCCCCTGTTATGGCAACTGTTTTAGGGTTGTCCAGTGGAGTCTTGCTAGTGGAAGCGATCGCCCCCCAAGCTGTCCACGCTCAAACCAATCAAGTTAGCGTTTCCCTCCAGCGCCAACCTAACGAAAGTTTTGAAACACTGATCAACCGGGCAGAAGCCGCTGCTAGAGCAACTGCGCAGCAAAACTTTGCAAGCAGCGCAACGAGTGGTGTAGCCGTCACGGTTCTAGGTGAAAGTGCTGGTTTAGTAGCTCCCCTTCTGTCCCTAGAAGTCAACCGCGATAATTGGCGTAGTCGCCCAGACCCTCAGCAATGGGCAACCTACTACAGCGATGCCAGAACCCTACTAGGCTTCGAGAGCCTTGCTCCTGCTACCGCTGCACAGCCCACCCCAGCGGTACCAACCCAACCCACAGCAGACCCCAACAACCCAACAACACCCGAGCCAACCGCTCAAACTCCCGCAACTACTCCTGCGACAACGATTGTCATTCCACCTAATGCTCAGGTTAGTCCTACGACTCAACCCACTTCAGGAACTTCTTCACAGACACCTCCAGGCAATATCACTCCGGGTGAGCCTCAGCAGGCTCCAGGTACCCCAGGCACTCAACCCAGCAACACACTCAATCAACAACCCGCAGGACAATCTGAGAGCAATACAGGCAATTCCCAGCAGCCTGCTCTTGGAGATCCCAGCGTTGGAGAAGACACCAGCGACACCGCTCCCCCAACTCAAAACGATATTCAGCAACCTGAAATAGGAGATCCCAGCGTTGGCGATCAAAACACTACGAATGAAGCTCCTCAAACTGAAGTAGATACTCCTGGAAGCGTTCCTTCACCTGGGCCCGTCGGGGTACCCGAGGTTTACGATCCTGGACCAATTGGGGTACCTCGTTCAGGGGTTGGAAAATAGCGTGAAAAACAGACTATAATCGAAAGGTTGTAAAATTTCAGCAATCACGGTCATGGCTCAGCCTAAGAAGAAAACGTCCAAGTCTAAGCGAGACAAGCGCAAAGCGACCTGGAAGCGCAAAGCAACGTTGCAAGCTCAAAAAGCTCTCTCGCTCGGTAAGTCAATCCTGACTGGGCGCTCTGCTAGCTTTGTCTATCCCGAAAAAGAAGAAGAAGAGGAAGAATAAGCGACGGCAATTATTGCTGTTGGCTTAACTTCTAAAGGCAGTTCAATAAAGCTATTGCCGCTTAAAGAGCTGCTGCACATAAAACTACCTAGAAGGTTTGTCCCGCGCACTGCACAGGGCAAACCTTTTGATTTTTAGGAACTGGGTATTGAGTACGGTGAGTTGAGCGATCGCTCAATAGATCAAAGTCCCATAGAAGAAAGTCCTATAAAAGTTGGACAAATTCTTCAGAGGGTAACTTCAGCGGCTAATTTTGCTACACAGTTAGATAGAAGATGGAATGATTGCCTACCATCCCTATATGCCGCTACTCTAAACCACTATGCTGGGAAAATTTTTTCAAAAGCCAGGTCCCGAGCTACAAGATCGCGTACCTCCAGGACAACACCTGACCAAAGGGTTTCCCGTGCTGACCTACGGACAAACCCCGACCGTCAATTCTGAAGATTGGCAGTTTAAGGTTTGGGGACTAGCTAAACCGGTTACATTTAGCTGGTCAGACTTCATGCAGATGCCTCAAAGTGACTTCACGGCTGACTTTCACTGCGTCACCACCTGGTCAAAGCTAGACGTGCAGTGGACTGGAGTAAAAGTAACAGATTTTATCAAGCATATAGAAGTTGACCCCAAAGCTGCCCACATCCTGGAGCACTGCTACGGCGGATACACCACCAACATTGCCCTTGACGATTTTCTGCGAGAAGAAAATTTCTTTGCTCACACGCTTTTCGGTGAACCACTTCCCCCAGACCACGGCGGGCCGATGCGGCTGGTGGTGCCTCACCTATATGCCTGGAAGAGCGCCAAGTGGATCAATGGCTTAGAGTTTCTTGATCACGAAGAACTGGGATTTTGGGAGCGAAATGGCTACCATCGCCGAGGTGAACCCTGGGCCGAAGAGCGCTACAGTGGGCGATTCTCTTAGTTCTGAATGCACCAGGACAGTAGTTTTACTCTCTTCCTGTTTAAAGATCAGGTACTAAAAGATTCAGGAATACACCCCTGAATCTTTTAATGGGAAAGGAGTAGGAGCAGGTTATCTGGGAGAGCTTGACTTAAGGCAAATGCCAAAATGGCGCTGCCAACGGGGACAGTCAGGTTATCAATGCCAAATTTGGAGAAAGCTTCTAAGCCTGTCGCGGTAAGGGCGATCGCCCCTGCAATTAGCCAGGTTTGCCAGACATTTCCTTGAACACTGAGCAAAATTAAGCTACTGACGAGATAGCTGGCGATCGCCATCGTCAGCGACCCCTCCCAGCTTTTTTCAATTCCCCACAGTTTGTAGCGATGCTGTCCCCAGCGTTGCCCCACCAGTGCTGCCAGTCCATCTCCCCAGGTCATGACCAGAATGCCTATCACTGCATACTGGGGTTGCTGCTGCCAAAAAACGGCAATCAGAACGCCAATGCTAACTGCATAGAAGAACGTTCCCAAACTTTTACGCCCAACGCTGTTAAGGCTGGGCAGGAGAGAAACTCGGTAGGAGAGGAGCGTCACTGCACTGAACAATATCGACGCAGCAATTCCTACCCATGCTGGAATTTGGAGCCACCAAGCCAGCAGAATAACATTGCCCGTGCCGATGTGAATGACCTTTCGGACTGCCTCTGGCTCTGCCCATCTTGAGCGATTTAGGGCTTCTGCCAACAGCAAAACAACCCCTAACCAGACTGCGACGATCAGTAGTTGCAGCCAGAGAGCTGGCGCAGATTCTAACCAGGAAGTTGAACTCACCAAAAGCTGAAGCGTTAGAACAAGAAAAGATTGCTGTTTTTCACTTTAATGGATTTGGCGTGATGCGGGTCATTCTCAATCCAGAGTTATTCCCTCTCAGCCTCCGTTATACTGATTCTTAAGCTTTGTTTAATTTTATGTCTGCCCAAACTCCCTCTATCCAGTTTTTTGAAGGCGTTCCTGAAACACTTAGTGATGTCAGCCTCCGAAAAAACCGCACTTCTGGCATTCGCAGTGTGCTGCTGGTGTTTCAAGAACTGAAATCACTGGAAAGATTCAGGAGCTACACCAAAAGGTTCACAAACTCTGTTCGCTTAACCGATGAGGAAGGCGAAATTAACATAGAACCGTCCTCTGTACAGTTTATTTTTGGCGGACCAGAAGGGGATGATTTAAAGCGGTTAGAGTGCAAGTTTGAGATCGATCGAGAAGACCACTGGGAGCGGTTTATGCGCTTTATGCACCGCTACGCAGAGGCAAACGGTATGGTTTATGGGGAAGTTTAATGAAAGTAGCAGTGACGGGTGCAACCGGATTTGTCGGCACTCGATTGGTAGAGCGACTCAACGCCGAAGGACACACAGTTGTAGTGCTGACCCGCAGTCTCGAGCGAGGCAAGCAAGTCTTTCCCGCTACAGCATTTCCAAATGTGGAAGTGTTTGCTTACGCACCCTTAGAGTCGGGAGAGTGGCAAGCCGTGATTTCGGGCTGTGATGGCGTGGTCAATTTGGCAGGAGAGCCGATCGCCGAAGGACGCTGGACGCTACAGCGCAAGCAAATTATTCTCGACAGCCGCAAGGTCGGAACTGAGAAGATTGTAGAAGCGATCGCCCGAGCAAATCCTAAACCCTCAGTGCTGGTCAACTCCTCAGCAGTCGGCTACTACGGCACTAGCGAAACAGCAACCTTTGATGAGAGCAGCCCGGCAGCGGATGATTTTCTGGCGCAGGTCTGTCAAGCCTGGGAAGCTTCTGCTAGCAAAGTGAAAGAAAGTGGCACACGGCTAGTCATTTTACGCACAGGCATTGTGCTGGGAATGGGCGGAGCGATCGCCAAAATGCTGCCACCCTTTCAACTCTTTGCAGGCGGTCCGCTTGGCAGTGGTCGCCAGTGGGTTTCCTGGATTCATCGAGAAGATTTGGTGAACCTCATTCTGAGTGCTTTGACTCAACCAAACATGGAAGGAACATTCAACGCCACCGCACCTAACCCGGTTCACATGTCTGAACTTTGCAATACCTTGGGGGAAGTGCTAAATCGTCCTTCCTGGCTCCCCGTACCTGACTTTGCGCTAGAAGCTCTGCTGGGAGACGCTGCCATTGTGGTACTAGAAGGTCAGAAGGTTTTGCCCAAGCAAACACAGGCTTCTGGCTTCAAATATCAGTACCCTTTAGTGAAACAGGCAGTACAGGAAATTGTTCAAAAGGTTTAGCACTACTGCTGACCAACAAAATTCGCGACTAGAGAAACCCGTTTAAACGGGTTTCTCTTTTATGGCTGTAGTTTAACCACTACGCTAAGCTCAAATGATTTGCCTTCGCCTGTTGGATCGCTTAATCTTCGATTTGCTTAGCAGAAACTTCTACCGCCTCAACGTCAACTGTGCCAGGAGGGGTAAGGCGATGAAAGTGCCGCTTCTCCATCTTTAGAGGTTCACTGCAGTTAGGACAACGCAACTGCATTCCGTTGATGGCAGTGAAACTGTAACTACACACCGGGCAATTGTCTTCAACTAGATTGCGCTGCAACCACCAGCGGAAGCCCAAGAAAGCGATCGCCGGAGTAATCAAAAGCAACCCAATCAGGATCACAAAAGATTTGACTAGCCAGCCCAGCCCAATTGCACCCAATAGCCAGACAACTGCAAATATAGTGAGCCAAAAGCTAAAGCCAGATAGGTTTAGCTGTAGGTTTCTGTAGCTGTTTTGGTTCACAGTAATCTCCTTCAATCAGCCAGACTAGCTAGATTTTGCATTTGCTCCGTTCCAAGGTGGCAACCTCGACAAGAATCAAACGCTCTCCAGACCTTCCTTCAGGATAGGATATCTGGCTGACCAATGACAGGAAGAATCTTGTCAGTCAAGCTAACTCCTCAAAAGCTGGACTGCAAGAGATGATGGAGTTTGTGAGTCAAAGCATCTCGACCAAACAGGGCGATCGCCTGCTCCCTTAGCCACGCGCCATCACAACGGCGATCGGAGAGCTCACCATTCACCTGTTCGCAGCCTTTGAGCATTTCAATACAGGCATGAGCAACTGCCTCCGGATTTCGGTGGGGTACCTGCCAGCCCAGTTTGCCATCCTGGAGCGGATCAGCAGAGCCATCTGCATCACCCGACAGCACAGGTACACCGCAAGCCATCGCTTCCAGATACACAATGCCAAAGCCTTCTTGTGACGGCATCACATAAGCATCTGCAAGCCGATAATGCTCCACCAATGCTTCAGTTGGCACAAATCCGGCAAAAACAACTTGATCTTCAACTCCCAGATCCTTCGCTAGCTGAGCCAATCGAGGTTGGTCATCGCCGCGTCCAATCACTAGATACTTGACTTCTGGAAAAACCTGGGCGATCGCAGGCAGTGCCCGAATCGTCACATCTACACCTTTGTAAATGTCTCCAGACCACAGCCGCGCTACGGTCATCAGCACCTTGTGATCGACCAAATCATACTGCTTTAGCAGCGCTTCAGATTTAGCTCCAGGTGTAAAGTAATCCCCATTGACAATGCAAGGTAAAAATTTCACCTTGTTTGGGTTAAGTCCGTTTGCCTCGCAAGCGCGATCGCGGCTGTAGCGACTGATTGTCCAAATCTGGTCAGCATGGTGCAGTGCTTCACGATCTCGCTTAGGTAAGGTTGTCCATACCTCTTTGCCGTAGGTCAGCACCGTGTAGGGAATGCCCAAAGGACGACACAGCCATTGCACCAGCGGAGCTAGATTCACATGACCACAAAATACTCGCTGCGGTCGGTGTTGCACCAGATAAACGAGTAGGGCGACCGCCAGCCGAATGCGTCCTAACCTCGGGGACTTTGTTCTCAGGTATCTAAACCTGAAAAACCGCGTAGCAAAAGGATTTGAGCAATCCTGTCCATCTCGCAGGAGAAATACGTCAGCTTCAGGAACGTCAGTTAGCTCTGAATAGCTGCGAAAGATATCCTTGACGTAAGACTGAATGCCACCCTCTCGCGCAAAAATTTCTAGAAAAATAAACAGATAGGGAGCAGCAGCGATCGCAGGGCTGGGTTCTTTGAGAGAGTTGCGCTGAGTCACAGGTGGGTTCGTCAAATTGCTTATAGTGGTTAGGGAGCAGCAGGAGTAACTGCACCTGATTTCAGGCGCTCCAGATCCTTCAAAACCATTTCTTGAATTAGTGCCTCAAAGCTGACTTGAGGTTGCCAGTTCAAGTTCTGTTTGGCTTTAGCAGGATTGGCGACTAAGTGAAAATGCTCGTCGGTACGAATCAGCTTCGGATCGACGTTGACATATTCTGCCCAATTTAGGTCTACACAAGCAAAAGCCGCCGCCGCAAGTTGCTCGACGCTATGCAGTTGCCCTGTACCAATCACATAGTCTTCGGGTGTTTTGGCTTGCAGCATCCGCCACATTGCCTCAACGTGATCTCCGGCATAGCCCCAGTCACGCTTAGCTTGTAGGTTACCCATCTCCAGGCGATCGCTTAAACCCAACTTGATTGATGCGACAGCTAGAGCAACTTTACGCGTAACAAAATTGGGAGGACGGAGCGGAGACTCATGGTTATACAAAATGCCGCTACAGGCAAACAAACCATATCGCTGGCGATGATGCACCATTGTCCAATGGGCGTGTACCTTTGCTGCCGCATAGGGGTTCATCGGACGGAAGGGCGTGTTTTCGTCCTGGGGCGACTGATCAACCTGCCCAAACATCTCTGAACTGCTTGCCTGGTAAAACCGCGTAGCTAAGCCAACCTGTCGCACGGCTGACAGCAGGCGAGTTGCAGTGCCTGTGACCAAGTCCAGCGTCCCTAACGGATCAGACCAGGAAGCAGGGACAAAGCTAGGAGCCGCTAAATTGTAAATCTCGTCGGGTCGAAGCTGCTCGACAGCTTCCAGGAGAGCTGCACTGTCAGTTAAAGCAACAGAGTACACTTCTACCTGCCCTGCCAGGTCGCCCAACTTAGCTAAATTACTTTGCCGCTGCGGAGGAATTAGCCCCACTACACGATAGCCGTGCTTTAAAAGCAAACGGCTCAAGTAATAACCATCTTGACCCGTGATTCCTGTGATTAGAGCTGTCTTCGACATGCGTTCACTTTATCTCCATCACGCCGCCCGCACGACCAGCAATGATTTAGATGGGTGAATCTCTTTAGCAGAAGCGATCGCTGGTAGCTGCTAAATCGTAGCAAACTCCCCCTCAAACTCAATCCCAAAACCTACTGGATTAACCGAATCTTTGTATCCAACCGAGAAAAATATCGCTAAAGCTTTATCAGCCCGTTATATCTGGTTAGCCCTTGTCAGGCACAGTTTGTTCTTTGGTTGCGTGTTTGACGATTAATAAGCAATTTCTATTGTCTGGCGATCGCTCATAAACTACATAATCAGCCAACCGCCTGAGCAAAAACCAGCCATAGCCCCCCTGCCGCAAAGTACCAGGTTCAGGCTCTTCTAAAACATCCGGGTTGAAAGGCTTGCCCTGATCCCAAATGCGAATCTCCATCCGGTCATTCCAGAGACACAAATCGATCTCAATTGTCGTTTCTGAAGGAAGCTCGTGATGAGCGTGACGCACCGCATTCGTAAATCCTTCAGTCAAAGCCAGATTCATCGGATAATGCTGCTCTTTGAGCCAAAACGACTTGGCAGCATATCGCAGACAAAACTGGTCGAACCACTCCTGGATGTGCGTCAAGACGCTCAAATCACTCTTAACGATTAAATGATCGTGCTGCAACATGCCCACACTCAGCCAGGACTCAAATTCCACTGAGCTTAAGTAGCCAATTTTTTGATTAGTTGCCTACTTAGCCGCATTGTTAGCAATAAAATGATGTCTTAGTCAACAGGTTAGAACACATCTTTTAGTTAAAAGCTGCAGGTTCAAAACGCATAACGCCTGCGTTGCCCTACTGGAGATGCACCCACATCCCAATAAACCAACACAGGCGTAAAAGAGCATTCTAAACAACTTTAGAACCAGAAAATCTGGAAAGCCCAGCTTTCTCTTAGAACAGTCCCCAAGTTAGGGATTTGTCAATTGGGAAAGTTGCACCCACTCCCAGCCAAATCGTGACGAGCGTACCAAACAGAAACACGCTGGTCGCGATTGGACGACGGAAAGGATTCTGAAACTTGTTAACACTCTCAACGAAAGGAACAAGGATCATGCCCAATGGGACAGATGCCATCGCCGCAACACCCAACAGCTTGTTAGGCAGAATACGGAGAATCTGGAATACGGGGTAGAGATACCACTCTGGCAGAATTTCCAGAGGAGTTGCGAAGGGATTAGCAGGCTCTCCAGTCAGGGCTGGGTCCAGGACAGCTAGGGCGACGCAGCAAGCAATCGTTCCCAGAATTACAACGGGGAAGATGTAGAGCAGGTCGTTTGGCCAAGCGGGTTCACCATAATAGTTGTGACCCATGCCCTTCTTGAGTTTTTCGCGCAATGCGGGATCGCTAAGATCCGGCTTTTTAACAGTTGCCATAGCCTATGGTGTTCTCCTTTGGGTCTGAGACAGGAAGTAAAGAAAGGTTAAGCAGTGCCGTTCAACAATTACAGCCTAGTTTACCGAAATCAGAGAATCAACATCTGCCACCCAAGGATACAATTTGCCAACCTTGCGAGGTCTGAAACCTACAAGGGGCCAGAAATACCCTGCTTGCGGATCATCAAGAAGTGCAACAGCATGAAGACTGCAATCAGCCAGGGTAAAACAAAGGTGTGAGCGCTGTAGTAGCGGGTTAGCGTTGCTTGTCCCACACTGGAGCCACCCCGTAACATATCAGCAATCAATGTACCTACAACAGGAATCGCTTCGGGAACACCAGAGACGATTTTGACTGCCCAGTACCCAATTTGATCCCAGGGCAGGGAGTAGCCGGTTACACCGAAGGAGACAGTGATTACAGCGAGAATAACGCCGGTTACCCAAGTCAACTCACGGGGTTTCTTGAAACCACCCGTCAGATAAACCCGGAAGGTGTGCAGGATCATCATCAGCACCATCATGCTGGCAGACCAGCGGTGAATGGAGCGAATCAGCCAACCAAAGCTAACGTCGGTCATCAAATACTGAACTGACTCGAACGCCTCTGCTACAGTCGGACGGTAATAAAAGGTCATTGCAAATCCAGTCGCAAACTGGATTAGGAAACAGGTCAGGGTAATTCCACCCAGGCAATAGAAGATATTAACGTGGGGAGGGACATATTTGCTGCTGATGTCATCAGCCAGTGCCTGAATTTCCAGGCGCTCCTCAAACCACTGGTAAGCTTTCGAGTCGGTTACCTGCTTAGTAAACATGAAGCAAGAGTTCCAAAAAATGTGTTGCTGTCAATAGAAAATGTAACATAGCCGTTGGGTAGATTTCACGGTCGAAACCTTCTCTTGGGCAGAGGTTAGGCGATTTTAGGTTCAGACTTGCTACTATCTTGCTACTATGTTCTCTTTAACTTTCGTAGCTGAGGCTTAAGGATAGGGATCAGACGTTTCGAGATTTGCGCTGACTCAGTCAGCTTGTGGCAACAAGTCTTTACCTAAGTTTAAGATCTGCTTTATGAGAAAACAGTTTTTTCGAATCGGGCTGCTTTTAGCATTGTCGGTTTTGATAGTGTTGGGCAGTTGGATTCCAGTCGCAAATGCTTTTACTGAAGAGCAGAAGTTGCTCAGTGAGGTCTGGCGGATTGTAGACCGAGCCTACGTAGATGACACGTTTAACCACCAAAACTGGTGGTTTGTACGGCAGCGGGCGCTGAAGCAACCTTTAGAGAACCGGGAGCAAACTTATACTGCTATTCAGCAGATGCTAGCGAGTTTGAACGACCCGTTTACTCGGTTGCTTAAGCCTGACCAATATCGCAGCTTGCAAACCAATACGTCTGGAGAATTGACGGGCGTAGGCTTACAAATTGCCCAAGATGGGGAAACTGGTGAACTACGGGTAATTGCACCGATTGAAGGATCTCCGGCGGATCAAGCGGGAATTCAACCTCGCGATCGCATCCTCGAAATTGACGGGTCCTCGACTGCAACTTTGACGCTAGACGAGGCGGCAGCGCGAATGCGGGGACCGATTGGCAGTGAGGTCACCCTGAAGGTAGGGCGATCGGAATCTGAATCAATAGAGGTAAAGCTAGTACGCGATCGCATCAGTTTGAACCCAGTGTATGCAGAGTTGCGTTCCCAATCAGAAGGAAAGGCGATCGGCTACATTCGGCTGAACCAATTCAATGCCAATGCAACGGCTGAACTTGCCCATGCAGTGAGCCACTTGGAAGCAGAAGGAGCAGAAGGCTACATTCTAGATTTACGCAACAATCCGGGTGGGCTGTTGCAGGCAGGCATCGAAATCGCTCGACTCTGGCTAGAGCAGGGAACTGTTGTGTACACGGTCAACCGTCAGGGAATTCAAGACAGTTTCGACGCGACTGGGCAGGCAATTACCGATGACCCACTGGTCGTTCTAGTCAACCAGGGAACAGCTAGCGCCAGCGAGATTTTGGCAGGCGCATTGCAGGACAACGGACGGGCTTTGCTGGTCGGCGAAAAAACCTTTGGCAAAGGGCTGATTCAATCGCTGTTTAACCTATCGGATGGTTCCGGCCTAGCAGTGACGATCGCCAAATATGAGACTCCAAATCACCATGACATTAATCGTCAAGGCATCGTGCCGGATTTGGTTGTTTCCCTCGACCCAATTACTCGTGACCAGGTAGGTACGGCTGCCGATCGCCAGTATCAAGCTGCGGTGGACGTGTTGACTCAGCAAACGGTGGTTGCAGGTGCAGCCTAACGTGGGGCGAACCTATCACGATCCCTTACATGGGGCGATCGCCCTTGATCAGAGTGACCCAGTTGAGGCGCTGCTGATTCGGCTGATCGACACTCCAGCATTTCAACGGCTGCGCCGAATTCGGCAGCTTGGTCCAGCCAGCCTCACCTTTCACGGGGCAGAAGGGTCACGGTTTACCCATTCTTTAGGCGTGATGGCGATCGCCCGTCGCGCCTTTGACCGCATTGCTCATCACTACCCGCTGCTCAAACCTTACCGAGCAACCGTACTTTGTGCAGCCCTACTGCATGACGTAGGGCATGGGCCGTTCAGCCACACCTGCGAAGATATCTTTGGCTGTCACCACGAGCACTGGACAGGGCGAATCTTGCGGGAATCTGCTCCTGTGAGGCAGTTGTTAGATGAGTTTGAGCCTAACTTATTGAACCAGCTTCAGCAGGTTTACCAGAAACAGCATCCCGTGCCGTTGGTGTGGCAGTTGGTTTCTAGCCAGTTAGATTGCGATCGCCTGGATTATTTAATGCGCGACAGCTACTTTACTGGAGCCAACTATGGCAAGCTAGACCTCGATCGCATCCTAATGGCAATGAGCTACGACCCCGTGAGCCAGCAGCTTGTGGTTGCACGGAAAGGTATGGCGGCGATCGAGCATTACCTGATTGTGCGCTACTTTATGTACGCTCAGGTTTACAACCATCCCAAAAACGTTGCTGCGGTCTGGGTGTTAGAACACGCCTTCAAACGAGCACGAGAACAGCTAAACCTGGGTAACTTACAGGCAGATGAAGTCGTCACGGCATGGCTTCAGGAGGACTGCGACCAACTGTCCCTGACGCAGTATCTAGATGCTGATGATGGTGTGTTTGCCTATCATCTGCATCGCTGGCAGGGCCATGCAGATCCAGTTTTGGCAGACTTGTGCCGCCGCTTCTTAGATCGGGATTTACTAAAAACTTTGGATATCACGCATTTGGGAATCGCACAGCAGACTCAACTGTTGCAACGGGTGCAGAATTGGCTAGCAAAGACAAGCATTCCACCCCTTTCTCAACCCCAGTACTATGCAGGGCTTCACACGGCTCTGAGTCACGGCTATACGCTTTATCAACGTGGCATTAAGCTAGCAACAGAAACCGGATTGCAAGAAATCAGCGATCAGTCACCCTTAGTGAAAACACTGATTCAGCCCTGGCAAAGAACCTGGCTACTCTACCCGCGCGAGCTTGACCCAGCATTACTTATAACGACTTAAGAGGCTGGTACGGCACTGAGGCAACTGCCTTTGCAGAGGAATCTGAATCGTAAACTCAGCCCCCTGACCAGGGGTAGAGCGGCACTGCATCTGCCCCTGATGATTACCGACAATGACTTGATAGCTTACTGATAGCCCCAGTCCTGTGCCTTCACCGATCGCCTTGGTGGTAAAAAACGGATCAAACAGTCGCGCTTTAACCTGCTCTGAAAAACCCGTTCCGTTGTCTGAAATTTGCACAATTGCGTGATCGCCTTTCAGTAAGGTTTGAATCCAAATCTTAGGAGACTGCCATTCGCCTAGCTGACCTTCCCTCAGATGCCATTCTTCTGAAACATTCCATTTTCGTTCTAGCGCTTCGATTGCATTCAGCAGGATGTTCATAAAAACCTGATTGAGCTGCTTGGCATAGCACTCTACTAGCGGCAGGTCGCCATAATCTTTGACAACCTGAATCGCTGGATGCAGATCATTAGCTTGGAGCCGGTTTTCCAACAGCATCAGCGTACTCTCGATGCCTGCGTGAATGTTGACCGCCTTGAGGTCTGCCTCATTCAGACGGGAGAAATTGCAAAGTGACAAGATCAACTGGTGAATTCGTTCCGAGCCAACTTTCATCGACGAGAACAGCTTTGGCAGGTCTTCCAACAAAAAATCCAGGTCGGCGGACTCCGTCTTTGCCAAGATTTCGGCTGACGGTTGAGGATAGTGTTTTTGGTAGAGCCGAATCAGATTCAGCAAGTCCTGGATGTGACTATCAGCATGAGTCAAATTGCCAGAGATGAAGTTAACGGGATTATTGATTTCGTGGGCAATTCCAGCGACAAGCTGGCTCAGGCTAGATATCTTTTCGCTCTGCACAAGCTGTGCCTGAGTCTGCTGCAGTTCAGCCAGGGTGCTTTTTAGTTGTTCAGCTTGGTTGCGGTACTTTGCCTCAGATTGACGCAAAATCGCTTCCGTTTGCTTGCGTTCAGTGACATTCTCAAACATTCCCAGGATGTAGCACCCACTTCCCTGAGGGCTGTGGATGAGCGTTGCGGTGAGATTTACCCAGAGGGTTTCCTGATTTTGCTTGAGGTAGCGCTTTTCAGTTTGGTAATTGGCGATCGCTCCCGCTATCAGTTGTTCGAACAGGTGGCAGTTCTGGTTCCAGTCATCCGAGTGGGTGATTTCTTGCACTGTCTTTGCTTCTAGCTTGGCACTGGTGTAGCCCAGCATTTCACACAACGCATGGTTGACTTTCATGATTTGACCGCTGCTGATGTTAGCGATCGCCATCCCAATCGGCGCATCTTCAAACACCTTGCGAAACCGCTCTTCTTGAAGCAGCGCTTGCTCTATGCGATCGCGCTCAATAATATTAGCGGTCAGTCTACGCCACAGCAGCCAGATTACCAGCCCAAACAGCGTCCCCAAACTGAGCAGCGACAATCCTAAATAGCGCAAGCTCAGCGCCCCCTGTTGATAAATAACTCTGGGCATATCTGCCCGCAGCAGCAAGGTGGGCTGCTCCTGGATGTCTTCGATTAGAACGTAACCTGCGATCGCATCGGAGTCTAAAGGCTGTATCCAGTTGGATTGCCCATTGAATAAAGCGGTACGAGCAGCCTCAAAATCAGGGGGTAGTGATCCAGCGATCTGACGCAGGTCGAGCGAAACGCGTGTCAGCTCAGACAAACGTGATACCTCAGCCGCATCTAAGTAGCGCCCCATCACCAGAGTGCCGCGACTTGGTCCTTCCAGATTGCTAGTCAGCACCGAATGGGCCGCTATCAGCATTGGACCATCTGGCAACAGCACAATGCCAGAATGTGGTTTGCCATCAGCATGATGAAGAATGCCGCTGTCTACAACGGCATCTTGCACAGCCTGAGAAACAGAAGTGATGTCAGAGCTAATTGGATCACGCCTTTGACTGAAGACAACTTGCTCCGAAGGACGCGCCATCAAAATGAGATGAAGGTTAAAGCTTTCCCACATCGCTTGATTGAGATTTAGCTTGACATAATCTGAATCTCTATTAGTGATGAACGCGTAAGTATCATCCCAAACCGCGTAGTCTCGTACAGTAGTACCAAGGATTTCAAAATCCTGCTTCAGCGCATCTAAAGCTCGCTCCAGGTTTTGATGCATTGCCTGAGCTTCTACGCGTTCGAAGCCGTGCAACAAAATTGCAGATGAAACAGAGAACATCGTACCTGCTGCACTCAATAGCGTCATTGCAATCACCAGCGGTAGGTGCGTGCGCTGAGTCGCTTGCTTAAACTTAAAGCGATTGCGTTTTGGGGTTGGTTTAAATGAAGAACTGCCTAAGTACACAGCATTTTATAAAGTGAAGGGTTAGAAACGATTCGTTTCAGTCAGCAGAGGTGGAGCCAGCGATCTACCAAAGACAACCCACCCTATCTACTACTCTCTTGCGTTTTACGTTACCGGAGAGATGCGCCCTTCAATCAGTCAGTCATGCTATTGAAAATAACTTTACTATTTACCTATTCTGCTTACTACGTAGATCCTACTACGTCTGTTCAGCAAAGACTCCGTATATGTGCTGGAAATGTCGTGATCTAACTCAGGGAATGTGCTAACTTTTGCTCCAAAGACCTTGATTCCTATCAAATTTAGGGCTACGAGATGCTACTTATCTAGCTTCTTTGGAAGCTTTCAAACGGTTGTAGTGTATCCCTTTCAGCTAGATCAAAAATACAGGAAAGGCAAACAGGAATTCAAAAATATTCTTTCACTCCCAGGAAAATTGGAGATTAGAAATTTCGATAAAGATGGGATGAAGTTCTAATCAAGTCTTTGGTTTTAGCGATCGCTGTGGATCTATCAAAACCATCACACGCTTCTCAACCATAGCGACCTGCTCTGCTCAAAATGAGGAACAACCGTTTTGGCAGTAGAGGTTAGTAGAATGGTGGCGATCGCACTCAACTTTGGATTTGCTCTATTGGTGCTGCTGGTATTTGGACTGCTGCAATGGCTGCACATTCCAACAGGCAGCTTCCTCGACTGGATTATTGGCATTGCTGTCTTTGAATGGCTATTAGTGATTGTGACAGTGCCCTGGAACGTCCACTTCGACGCAAAGGAAGTGTTAGCTGAGGCAGACCAATCTGAAGAAAAAGGAATTGAGGTAAACGCCAAGCAAGTTGAATATGCTACAAAAGTAGCTCAAGCTTCGCTCTGGGTAGCGATCGCCCTTCACCTGATTTCTGCGGTTGGACTCTACACCCTAGCTGCCAATGGTATTAGTGCGATCGGCTACATCGGCTCTGGGGCAGCATTGTTGCTCACAGTGCTGCGTCCAGCAGTCAGAACTTACCAGTATTTAGCAATGCGGCTGACAATGATTCGCCAGCAGATAAAGTATCCCCGCGAGGACGTGCTAGAACTGCGCGATCGGGTCTTCACGCTCGAAGAAACCATCAAACGCTTGGAAGAACAGCTTAATCCTAACGAATCAACTTCCTGGGTATCGACCCAGCAGCGAGATTTAGAAGCCACCCGCCAGCAGTGCATTTGTTTAGATGCTCAACTACGAGAACTTCAGGCAACCAACCAAGCAGAGCACGAGCGAATCATGAGAGAAGCAAAGGGGGCGATCGCTCAACTCAGCACCGACGGTCAATTTCTAGAACATGTGCGCGAAATTATTCGCTTTTTTAAGACGGCCTAACTTCTATCAGGCTGTATTAACCGTGAGCTGATTTACAAATTTTTAAGTGGTGTTACCAATCGACTTGTTGTTTTTACAACTCGTTGTTGATCGATCAGAAATATCGGGAATGTTATGAACATCTCCAGAGTTTAGATGTCTTCGCCGAGCCAACTTGCTTCCGGGCGATCGCTCTCAGCTCTAGAGAAATCCCTGTCTATGTATCAGAAAGTCGGGCATTTTCGGATTCTACTAACACAACGAATTTCGTAGGTAACTAAACATGGCTGTTGAAAAAGTAAACTCCTCCTCTAGCTTGGCTGAAGTCGTTGATCGCATCCTCGACAAAGGCATCGTTGTTGACGCATGGGTTCGCGTTTCCCTCGTTGGAATCGAACTGCTAGCTATTGAAGCTCGCGTCGTGATCGCTTCCGTAGAAACCTACTTGAAGTATGCCGAAGCAGTCGGTTTGACCACTCAAGCTGCCGTTCCCGCCTCCTAGGAAATCCCCAAAGTTGGGGAGCTACTCCGGCTCCCCTCTTTCCTTTGGGTCAAATAGATTTATCTGAACTTCTCTTAATTCAATTAAACCAATCAAACCATAACCATTAATTCCTAGCCTCGCAGGAGGAGATTTTTGTGATTGCGCTCAAAGATTTATGGCAAGAACAACGGCAACAGCGTCAGCAAGAAATAGCCCAACGGCAGCAGCAGGTGCGTGAGACCCTAGCCGCATTCCAACAACAACGCCAACAAAGTGCCGCCCAACTGCGAGATGATCTGAGCCTATTTCAGCTTGGCTTGCAGCAAGAAACTCAAGTTTTTCTGGCTCACCTCAGCGATCGCCGACAAGTTCAGGCTCAAGAATTGGCTCAGGAGCTACACAACTTTCACATCGATTTGAATCAATCTGTGGCTTCTTTGCGGCAAGAGTTAAAGATTAAAGTTCAAGCCATTCAGGCAGAAGTTCAACTGTTACTAGAAACCAACCAGCAGCAACGGGCGCAAGTCCAGATGCAGTTAGCTCAAGACCTAGCCGCCTTTATGGAATCGCTCCATTCAGAAGTTCAGACCTACCTTTCTGAACTGGAATTGATGCGCCAAGACCGGGCAAATCAGCTACAGCAAGAACTTGAGCAAAATCGGGCTAAACGACTTGCCGAAATGACTGCACTACGAGCCGAATTGCGTGACTACTGCACTAGTTTGCGAACAATGATCTGGGGAAATGGTAGCTCTGACGTCAGTTCCGAACCGGGTTCTGCTGCATTAAATAGCGTTTCACCTGTTGCAGCTTCTGTGACGATCGCCCTTACTCCAGCCTTACCCACTGCACCAGTTCGACCTCAACCCGTTCAGGTCACATCAGTTCCTCAAGCGTTGAATTCGCTGCAAAAAGACCCAGTGCAGCTAGAAGAAGAAATCTACTATCACATTTACCAGGTGCAAGGGGCACGCCTCACCGAGCTTGAAACCGCATTAGGCATCAATCGCTTTCAAGCCGTGGATGCACTCCGCTCCTTGATTAAGAAAGGATTAGTAACCCAGCGCGATCGCGTCTACCTGATTCAAGAGGAAGCAAGCCTGTGACCACCGTTCTCCAAGCCCGCCCCCGTCGCTTTGTCAGCACTCCCTCAGTCGAGCGAGTGGCAACGAGAGCTTTACGCTACCTTCAGTCCGGCTTCTCTGTCCACCTGCGTGGTCCCGCTGGGACTGGCAAAACCACCCTGGCACTTCACCTGGCAGATTTGCTCACTCGTCCCATCATGCTGATTTTTGGCGACGACGAGTTCAAGACCTCCGACCTGATTGGCAACCAAACTGGCTACACCCGCAAAAAAGTAGTCGATAACTACATTCACAGTGTCGTCAAAGTTGAGGACGAACTGCGGCAAAACTGGGTTGACTCTCGCCTAACTCTTGCCTGCCGAGAAGGATTCACCCTGGTCTATGACGAGTTCAACCGCTCTCGCCCGGAAGTCAACAACGTGCTGCTGTCGGCACTAGAAGAAAAGCTGCTGGTGCTGCCTCCTAGCGGTAATCGCAACGAATACATTCGAGTTAATCCTCACTTTCGCGCCATCTTCACCTCAAATCCAGAAGAGTATTGTGGTGTTCATGAAACGCAGGATGCCTTGCTCGATCGCCTGGTAACAATCAACATGCCAGAGCCGGACGAACTGACCCAACAGGAAATTGTGGTACAGAAAACTGGCATCGATCGAGAAAGCGCTGCAATCATTGTCAGCCTGGGTAAAGCATTTCGGGTTAAGACTGGAGCGGAGAAAACTTCAGGCTTACGGTCTTGCTTAATGGTAGGCAAAGTTTGTCATGAGCATGAAATTCTGGTAATGCCCGAAAACCCTGAATTTCGGGATATTTGCCACGACGTTTTGCTCTCTCGCACAGGGCGATCGCTGACTGAATCTACTCAATTGCTCTGGGAGCTGTTCAACGAACTCATTTGCCCTGAACTTGACCCCGCTGACCTGTTAGAAGATTGCGATCTGTCACAGCCTGAAACTCTGATCTTTAGTCCTCAGCCTCAAGCACATCCAGAAGTTGAGGTGCTATCAGGTGAATTGACAAAACAGCCCGCTTTGTCCAACGTCAATAAGCAGGATGAGTCAAATCTAGAAATTGATGAATTTTCAACTCTCACTAACGCAGAGTCAAGCGTTCCGTTTGAGTGGGAAGTTTATGAGTATTTGCAAGAATTTCAAGACGCTCGAATTGCTCAAATTGAGGCAGCTTTGGGAATCAATCGCTACGAGGTTGTGACAGCGCTGCGATCGCTAACCGAACAGGGAATTCAGTTTAATTCCAGCATTGCTGAAACAATCTCTGCCTACCAAATCCACATTACCAGCGAGGATGAAGTATGACTGTAACTCAAGCTCGTCCTATGGCTGGTGGAAATAGCGGCAATCGGGCAATTGGCACGTCTACTTCAGGTTCCACTCTGGCGGATGTCCTCGAACGAGTTCTCGATAAAGGCATTGTAATTGCCGGGGATATTTCTGTCTCGGTAGGGTCTACAGAACTATTGAGCATTCGCATTCGCCTGCTGATCTCATCGGTAGACAAAGCCAAAGAAATGGGAATCAACTGGTGGGAAAATGACCCTTATCTGAGCGGGCAGTCGCGCCAATTGCTTGAAGCAAACCAACAACTTCAGGCAAGAATTGAGAGCCTGGAAACAGAACTGCGATCGCTAAAGGCGGCTGAAAACTTAGCCTGAGAACCTAGCAAGTTAAGGACTGAAAAAGATGATTACGCTTAGAACCATGAAGCAGATCGCCACTAGCCGAACGATTCCTAGCTTTCGGGCTTGTCGGTCTTTGGGGCGATCGCACCTCCTTTCTGAGCAAAGACGAATTGCTACTGCACAATCCGAAAGGCTTGATCAGGAGTCCCTTCGCCAATGGCGTAACCAGCAGTGGCAACACAAATCTCAGCAGGCACCAACCCGCCAGCGTTAAGCTTACGTCATGGCTTCTTCTGATTCTCCAATTCAACTCACACCTGAAAGCTCCCTTCCTGAGCAAAGTGGAGCCAACTCGGGTTTGGCTCCCTTGCTACTGACGGTGGTTGAGCTAGTGCGGCAACTCATGGAAGCTCAGATAATCCGCCGCATGGAAGCAAAAGAACTGAGCGACGAAGATTTAGAACGAGCCGCAGACAGCCTGCGAAAGCTAGAGGAACAAGTCGTCCAGCTTTGCGAAATTTTTGAAATTGACCCAGCAGATCTAAATATCGACTTAGGCGAGATCGGGACGTTACTTCCCAAGTCAGATGGGTACTATCCAGGTGAGGCTTCAGCGAACCCATCCATTCTGGAACTGTTAGACCGACTGCTCAATACAGGAGTGGTGGTAGAAGGAGAAGTTGACTTAGGACTGGCTCAACTCAACCTGATCCACGCCAAATTGCAGTTAGTGCTGACCTCCAAGCCAATTTAGTAAGCCAGCGCAGCTTCGTCTGTCTAAAGGAATTTTCATCATGGGAAACGGTTTATATCTCTACGGCATTTTCCCCGCTCCAGGACCAACAAATTTGCATCTAGAGGGGTTAGACCGTCAGCCTGTACAGACTCATGCAATTGACGAGTTCGTCTTCTTGTATTCAGAAGCTCAGCAAGAAAGGTATTTAGCTAGCCGTCGTAACCTGTTAGGACATGAGAAAGTGCTGGAGCAGGCAATGGAGAAGGGATATCGAACCCTGTTGCCGCTACAGTTTGGGCTGATTATTGAGAATTGGGAAACGGTCAATCAGCAGCTTATTGTGCCACAGGGTCAGGGTTTAGGCGAACTGTTTAACAAGCTAGACGGACGGCGCGAAGTCGGCGTAAAGGTATTTTGGGATGCAAGTGCTGAATTGGAGGCACTGCTCCAGGAAGATCAAGGTTTGCTGGCAGAGCGCGATCGCCTCGAAGGAAAATCCCTCAGCATGGATCAGGTCGTGCAAATCGGGCAGGCCATCGAGCAGGCGATGGCAAACCGCAAACAGAGCATCATCGAGGTTTTCCAGGGAACCCTCAATCCATTGGCGATCGATGTTGTAGAAAACGATGCAATGACCGACGCAATGATTTATAACGCCGCTTACCTGATCCCTTGGGACGAGGAAACCTACTTTAGCCAGCAGGTTGAGGCCCTCGATCAGCAGTTTGATGAGCGGCTCCGCATCCGCTACAACAGCTTCACCGCTCCGTTTAACTTTGTCCAACTTAATTGAGGCAATCCATGTTTCTTGATCTTCTCCTGACACCGATTACAGCTCCCATCAGTGGCATTGCCTGGGTCGGCAATAAAGTTCTAGAGCAGGCAAACGCAGCCCTAGATGATAAGGAAAACTTGAGCAAACAGTTGCTGTCACTCCAACTCGCATTCGACATGGGCGAAATTCCTGAAGAGGAATTTGAAATCCAGGAAGAGGAACTACTGTTGGCAATTCAAGCGCTAGAAGATGAAGCTAGAGCAGCAGAACAGGAACTTGAGTAGATAAAATTCTCGTTACGAGGCTTCGCCTTATCATGCAGCTCCAGAGGCCCTGCCTCCTATGAGGCGATCGCCGATCACGTCTCACTCCGGCTTGGGAATCGCTTCAGAGAAGCTCCAAATTCTTCAACTACCAATAGAGAAGCTAGAGCTTCCAAACCAACATTTCAAGCTGGAGATCGGAAACGAGCAAATGGACAAATCTGTTTCCCAACACGGGTAGGGGCGCAGCATTCGGCAGATAGACCTCAAAACAAACTTGAAAGCCTTTGCCCGAATGCTACGCCCTACAAGGACACTCGCTACTGTTCAAAAGTGATGCGAATCTAATATTCGAGGAATAGGGTGTTGAAGGTATCCGATGGAGAGGGGGCGAGCGCCATCTTCGCCGTTTTCACAGATGATCGAATTGTTGGTTCTGCGGCAACAGTCGGCACTTCTTCTCGCATCTGCTGCACGTTGTTTTCAAGTTCAGCAACCTGACCGTCTAAAACTGCAATTCGGTCTGAAATTTGCTGTCGCCGCTGTTCAAGGCTCTGCAATTCTTGCTGAAGTCGCTTCTTCTCAATCACCAACTTGTACAAATCAAGAAATGCGGTTGCCTCTGTTTTTGGGCGAGGCATGGTGCTGATTTTGGGGCGAATCGTGCCTTTGGCAGAAGGGCAGTGCATAGGTAATCGCAATAGCTCAATTTTCCTCTAGTGTTCCCATCGTAAAGCAGGGCTACCGCGCCCAAAGTTTTGTAACGTCGTGTTTTCAGCTACAGTTCCCTCAGCCAGACTGGCAAACAATTGGGGTTTGAATAGTTGGTGGAATTTCTGCTAACCGCAACGCCAGATTTGAATGTTGCTTTGATATGAAACCCCGAATTATTGTCTGTGGTTTAGGTCGAACTGGCTATAAAATTTTCTCCTTGTTGAAGCAGCAGGGTGCTTTAGTCGTGGGGATTAGCGACTCCCCGGTGGAAGTCTTGCGCGAACGGCTGCACGGTCTAGATGTAGATCATGAAGCCGATGTGGTAGTCGGAGATCTGCGATCGGCTGGAACGCTTGTGGCAGCAGGGGTTAAGGAAGCTCATACGCTGGTGCTGGCAACCCGCGATGATGCGTTGAATCTGGCAGTTCTGATTCAAGCAAGGGTGCTAAATCCTCGAATTCGGATTATTAGCCGTTTGTTTAATACCAGTTTGGGCGATCGCCTTGACCACACCCTACCTGACCACGCCAGCATGAGCGTCGCTGCTCTATCTGCGCCAGTATTTGCCTTTGCCGCGATGGGCAATCGGGCGATCGGGCAGTTGCGATTATTCCACCAAATCTGGCCGATTCACGAGGAGCACATCGACGAAACGCATCCCTGGAAGGGACGGAAGCTAGCCGATCTATGGGAAGACCGTTCTCGCATGTTGATTTACTACTTGCCCGTGGATAGCAGATTGGATCTAATATCTGCGGTGGTTGAGGATCAGTCTTTGCGGGTGGGCGATCGCCTGATTGTTGCAACTCAGCCCAGTGTTCGCAACTTTCGTAAAACCTTTAAGCAAAAGTTTTCGGAGTTTTTGCTTGGTCTGCGGCAGTTTCAGCAGCAGGTTCAGCCTACCGTTGTCGTGATGTTAGTGCTGCTGGCAACGATTTTTGGTGCAACCCTCACTTACACGGCAGTAAACCTGCAAACCACACCCATAGATGCCCTGTACTTTTCTGTAGGAATGATTACGGGGGCTGGGGGCAACGAAGGTGTTGTGGAACATGCTCCTGCAAGTATCAAAGTTTTTACTGTGGTCATGATGCTGGTCGGTGCGGCAGTTATTGGAATTTGCTACGCGCTGCTGAATGACCTTATTTTGGGAACCCGATTTAAGCAGCTTTGGAACACGAACCGCATTCCCCGTAGTCAGCACTACATCATTTGCGGGTTAGGTGGAGTCGGGGTACAAATCGTCAACCACCTTCACGCTAATGGCTGTGAGATTGTGGTGATTGAGCCTGACCCTAACAATCGTTTTTTGAATGTTGCCCATTCGCTCAAAATGCCGGTGATTCAGGGAGATGCTAGCGTTCTCGCGACTCTAGAATCTGCCAATGTTGCTGAAGCTGAGGCACTTCTAGCCGTTACTAGCGACGACGTTGCCAATCTAGAGATTGCCCTGACTGCCAAGGGGCTTGCTCCTAAACTACCCGTGATCGTCCGCAATCAAGATCCCCAATTTGCCCCGTTGGCTCAGCAGGTATTTGACTTTGAGGCGGTTCTAAGCCCAGCCGAACTTGCGGCTCCCTCTTTTGCAGCAGCAGCCCTGGGTGGGAGAGTCTTGGGAAATGGAATGACGGCTGACAGTCTGTGGGTAGCGCTAGCGACCATCATTACACCAGGGCATCCTTTTTGTGGTCGGCGAGTGAAAGAAGCAGCGATGACGGCTGATTTTGTACCGCTTTATCTTGAAACTCGCTGCCAAACTATTCATGGATGGGATTTGCTAGAAGTTAGTCTAGATGCAGGAGATGTTTTGTATCTAACGGTGCCCGCTACCCATTTAGAGCAGCTTTGGCGTGTCAACCCGGCTCCGTTGGCGATGCAGCTTAACTACTAATGACTAATGCTTCCTCTTCAACGGAAAAACGCCACACTCAGCAGCAACCCTGGCTTTTAACTCTCTGGACAATCCTGGTTTACGCTTTTCTATATCTGCCGATCGCCACTCTTATCTTCATCAGTTTTAATGATTCGGCAATTCTGTCGCTGCCGTTTAAGGGATTCACTGTTAACTGGTATGAGATGGCGTTTGGCGATCGCTCCCTGCGTCTCTCTCTCTGGAATTCGCTGCAAGTAGCAGCAATGGCAACCCTTTTGGCAACTGGATTTGGGCTGCTGGCTGCTTTTGCAATTTACCGCTATCAGTTCTTCGGCAAAACCAGTTTTCGGATTGCGTTAAATTTGCCCATTCTGCTGCCTGGAGTGGTCACAGGAGTGGCAATGCTGGCTTACTTTTCTAGCCTGGGGCTTGAGCTTTCCTTGTGGACAGTGATTTTAGGGCACGCCGTATTTGGGCTGCCGGTGGCGCTAGGGCCAATTTTGACGCGACTGTCTCAGTTTCCTCGGAGCCTAGAGGAAGCTGCCTACGATTTGGGAGCAAAACCAGCCCAAGTTTTTCGCGGTGTAATCTTCCCTTACATTCGCAGTGCGATCGTTTCAGGGGCGCTGCTGGCGTTCACATTATCGTTTGATGAGGTGGTCGTGACGATTTTTCTGACTGGGCGAGACAATACATTGCCCATGGAAATCTGGGGCAGATTGCGAACAGACATTACCCCAGAAATCGCCGCAGTTGCGACACTGGTATTAATAGCAAGTACGGGGATTGTGTTGCTGAGTCAGTGGGTTGTGGGAAGGGATGAGGGATGAAGAATGAGGGATGGTAGCGTTGTTTATTTGGAAGGGGTGAGTAAGATTTACCCGACGGCAGCGGGGGAAATTTTTGCAGCGCGGGATGTGACGATTGACGTGCAGCCCGGAGAGTTTTACTCACTGTTGGGGTCGAGCGGGTCTGGCAAAACAACAACTTTGCGGTTGATTGGGGGATTTGAGATTCCTGAGTATGGACGAGTTTGGATTGGCGGAGAGGAGGTGACGGAGCAGCCTCCCTATCGGCGTAATGTGCATACCGTGTTTCAAAGCTATGCCCTGTTTCCGCATTTGACGGTGGCTGAGAATATTGCTTACCCACTGCGAATTGCCAAAACTAATCGGGCTGAAGTTGCTGAGCGGGTAGAGGAATCGTTGCGGATGTTTCAGTTAAAAGGAATGGGCGATCGGCGTCCTTCGCAACTTTCTGGCGGACAACAACAGCGAGTTGCCCTGGCAAGGGCATTGATCAGCCGTCCCAAAGTGTTACTCCTGGACGAACCGCTGTCTGCCCTGGATGCCAAAATTCGGGAGGAAGTGCGTCAGGAGCTACGCGATCTGCAAAAGCAAACAAATCTTACCTTCATCTACGTGACTCACGACCAGGAGGAAGCGCTAGCGCTGTCCGATCGCATTGCCGTGATGCACAACGGTCAAGTGCAGCAAATTGACACTCCTAAGCAAATTTACGATCGCCCCACTTCGCTGTTTGTAGCTCAGTTCATTGGTAAAGCCAATTTTCTCAAAGGCACAGTTCTAGAAGCAAACGGAGAAACGGCTGCTGTTGAGGTTAGCGGAACAAAGATTTGGGCAGCTTCACCGGGGCGATCGCCCACTATTGGCGACGCTGTAACCCTGATGATTCGTCCAGAACGACTGTGCCTGGGTGAAACTGCTAAGACTGCTAAAGCAGACAATCAACTTTCTGGCAAAGTTGCTAGTGTTACCTATGTTGGTCAACTCGTTGAACTTAAGGTCGAAACGCCCATCGGATTACTCACCGTCACTCAGCTCAGCTCAACCGCAGACCTCAGCCCCGAACAGTCCCTTTCCTGGAATACTAACGACTGCATCCTTCTCCCCGGCTGACATCAACCTAATGGAATTGGCAAAGGCGTGAACCAACTCTACAAATTTTGCACTTTGAATTTTTAACTCTTCATTGATTCAAGAGGTTTTTATGGACAAGCTGATTCATTATCCAATGGTGATTGGAGAAGAACTCGTCTCTACAGGTAGCGAAGATTTGGTTGATCCTGCGACCGGGCAAGTGTTTGCAACGGTTGCTTTGGGAAGTAAGGCAGATGTTGACCAGGCGGTGGGGATCGCCAAACAAGCGCAAGTTACCTGGGCTACCCTTTCCTATGGAGAACGCAGCGCAGCACTGCTGAAACTATGTGATGCCCTGGAAGCTAAAAGCGAAGAATTAGCAAGGCTGGAAAGCCAAAATTCTGGTAAGCCGCTGAAGCTCACTGTTGAAGGCGACATTCCTTTTGCGATCGACAACTTGCGCTACTTTGCCTCAGTGCTGCGTCGGCAAGAAGGTGCTGCTGCCGGAAGCTACATCGGTGGCTACACCAGCATGATTCGGCGTGAACCCATCGGCGTAGTCGGTGCAATTACCCCCTGGAACTATCCCTTCATGATGGCAATTTGGAAGCTTGGGCCAGCCCTGGCAGCAGGCAACGCCGTTGTAATTAAGCCCGCACCCAATACGCCTGTCACTACGATTGAATTGGCTAAGATTGCCCTCGACTCTGGCTTCCCTGCCGGATTGATCAACGTCGTCACCGGGGGAGCCGAAGTTGGTGAAGCAATTTGTACCCATCCCAACACCCGCATGATCAGCTTCACGGGCAGTACTCGCACGGGTAAGCGCATCGCCGAACTCGCCAGCCCAATGGTCAAGCGCGTCACTCTGGAATTGGGCGGCAAGGCACCTTTTGTCGTCTTTGCTGATGCCGACGTTGAAGCAGCAGCGCATGGGGCAGTAGCAGCTTCCTACGTCAACAGTGGGCAAGACTGCACTGCTGCTACTCGAATTTATGTGCAAAACGAGGCATTTGACCAGTTCCTGAACCGCTTTATTGATCTGTCCAAACAGGTGAAGGTCGGTAATCCGTTTGAGGAAGGGACAGACATCGGTCCGCTGGTCAGCGAAACTCAGCGGCTCAAGGTCAAAGGCTATGTCGAAGAAGCCCGCCAGCAGGGAATTAAGGTGGCACTAGGTGGCGAACTACCGGAAAGTGAAGGTTTCTACTACCCACCAACCATCCTGGTAGATGCTCCCGAAGATTCAAACTGTGTGCGTGAGGAAATCTTTGGTCCAGTCGTGGTAGTCAATCGCTTCTCAGACGAGGCTGAGGCAATCAAGTTGGCAAACAACACTCCTTACGGCTTGGCAGGCAGCGTTTGGACGCTCAACGTGCAGCGAGCCATGCGAATGTCAGCAGCGATGGAGTGTGGTACGGTCTGGGTCAATGACCACATCCCGATCGCCAGTGAAATGCCTCATGGCGGTTTCAAGGAAAGTGGCATTGGCAAGGATATGTCCTACTACGCGCTGGAGGAATACACCGTCGTCAAGCATGTTGTGTTTGACAACACTGGAGAACAGCGCAAACCCTGGCACGCTGTTGTTTTAGGAGAAGCAAATTAGAATAATTTTCTAACTTTGCCGAAAACTTTCCTGATAGAAGGGGTGTATAGGGAATAAAGGAATGGTAGATGCACCCTGATTTAATCCCTGGCTTCGGCTGGGGATTTTCTTTTTGTAGGTTGGGTGAAGTGCAGCGGAACCCAACACCGGGATACCTGCGATTGTTAGGGTTCGCTTTGCTTCACCCAACCTACAGCTTTAAAGATGGAACCAGCCTCTAGGATAGACTTGAGGGGATGCGAGAAATAGTTTGACCTTGGGGCTGTATGACTACTCGACCAGAGGTAATCAAGCAAAGTGAGTTGCTGAATCAGCTAGTGCTTGACCGCAACAGCCTGGAAGAATTAGGACGAGTCGAAGTGCTGTGGATGCATCCTCCTAAGCATCAAGTGTTGGGGTTTGTCTGCAAGTCGGGCTTCTTGGGAGCTAAAAAGACAGCATTTAAGCTAGCCCAACTTTCAACCTTGGGTACAAACGGGGTTTTGACCCAAGGGCAGCCAGAAGAAACAGATGCCGATAAGGTACGAAAGCTGGAATCTGTGATTGGTCACGAGATTTGGAGCGATGCAGGCAACAAAATCGGCAGAATCACTGATTATTTGTTTAACCTGAAAACGGGGGCGATTACGCAATACCTGTTTATCTCCAGCGGTTGGGGCGGCATTGCAGGGGATGTGTATCAGCTTCCGCCTACACAAATTTTGAGCGTTGGCAGTAAGCGAGTGCTGGTTTCAGAAACCACGGCTCATAAATGTGCGCTGTATCGGGAAGGCATTAAGCAAAGGCTGACGAAGGCCGGGGACGTGCTGAAGGAGGATTATGTGCAGGCAACCCAGGAGTGGCGATCGCTCACCCAACGCGCCCAATCTGCTACTGGAGGAGCCAAAGAACGGCTACAAACGTTAGCAGAACAGGCAAAAGAACGTGCCCATTTCCTCTCTCAGCAGGCAAAGGAAAGGGCGCAAACGTTTGGCGAACAGATTAAGGCAGAATCTCAAACCATAGCTCAACAGGCAAAGGAAAAAAGCCAAACCCTAGCAGAGCAGCTTAAAGAAAAGACTCAAACACTAGGCAAACAGGTAGAAGAAGGTATTCAAACACTAACCGTGCAGGCTGAGGAAATCTTTGATCCGGATGTGAAACATGCTCCCAACAGTTCACCATCGGCACCAGACACAACTCCATCAGATTCAACGAGCTCTTCCCATGAGGCAAAGGCAGTAGATTCAGATTATTGGGGCGATCGCTCCGATGAACCAGATCAATCTGCTCAATTTGATCAACCTATTGATGACGATGATGAACCTTGGATCTGAAGCTGATCAGAATTGGCTGAGGGCTTTTGTGAAACACCCTGTGAAATCTAGACAAAGAAGGCGCACTGGTTCCAGTGCGCCTGTAGATTCATGCTTCAACTAAGCTTAGATGCAAGCTTTAGTAAGCTCCACTTTTATTTAGGACTGCCTGAATCGTTTTCCAGATGAGGGCAATGTCGTAGCCAATTGACCACTTTGTCTGGTAGGCGATGTCCATTTTGACGATGTCTTCAAAATCCTCGACGGTAGAGCGCCCGTTAGCCTGCCATTCCCCGGTGATTCCAGGTCTAACCAGTAGACGCTTGTAGTGATGGCGCTTGTACTTCATCACTTCATCTACGGTTGGGGGACGGGTACCAACTAAACTCATTTCCCCTTTGAGAACATTCCAAAATTGGGGCAATTCATCCAGGCTAGTACGGCGTAAGAAGCGACCGACTCTGGTGACGCGGGGGTCATTGCGGTTTTTGAAAATGCTGCCCTTTGCCTGATTGTGAACCAGGTGCTTTAGAGCATCAGCTTCGATAACCATTGAGCGAAACTTCCAAATGCGGAAGGTGTTGCCGTTCAGTCCACAACGGATTTGGCTGTAGAAGATTGGGCCAGGGTTATCAAACTGGACGGCGATCGCCACTGGGATTGCCACAAGGGCAGTGATTGCTAGACCAACCAGCGCTCCCAGGATATCAATCAGGCGCTTAGCCTTACTATTTACAGAAGGATGCACCTCTGCGGAAGAGGCAATGATCTCATTCAAGTGAGTCAGCGCAGGTGAGTGAGTTAACAAGGAAGAAGGAGGGTTGGAAGTGGTAATCACGATTCGTGGTCATCTCCTCTACAGGTCAGTCGGCTGAAAGTCAACCTTCTGTAAATATAAAAGGCAACTCTTGGATCAAGCCAGGGAAATAGGTTGCATTTGCCCAATCTTTGAACTGGATTGGAGTTTTATAAAGTTCTAATGTACTGAACTTCCGTAAAAAACTGCTTTTGCCAAGGTTAAATCTAGGGTTTGGCAAATAAAAATTGTATAAGCGCTATGGCGTAATGTCTAATCACTCCACGGCATTGCTCAACTCGCTCAGTTGGATTTGGATATAGACCTTTAGTGCGAATGGGGGCACGGCTAAGCCGCGCCCCCATTCACACTCGAAAAAATGATTCATGCAGGAAGTCTGTTTTTACGCTCAACGACACCTCCTAATCGAGGCTTATTCCTGAGTAGAAACGCTCAGCCCAACGGTGAGAGGCTCTGACAGCTTTTGGTGGGTGCTGGCTGTAATGGTGCTGAGATAACTGCGGAAGTGATTCCACTGCTGGTAATTAGGACGATAAGTCTGGCTGTCGAGCTTTTGGAACAATGGAGCTGCCAGTAGCATTTGGTAATCTGGATTTTGCTTGGATTGTTGAGCAAGCAAATCAACGTGCTTTTCAGTGGGCACCAAACCAGGAGGAAGATGCCCTTCTAGAAGAGCCAGAATGTGCAAACGGCAAGCTTGAGTATTGATGCCCCGCCGTTCTAGCATCTGCATGATCTGAGAGAGGGAGAGGGGTTGGTCAGGAAATGCTCTGAGCAATTCCATTAACAGGAAATAGTCGCTGTATTGCTGTCGGGGTAGGTTGAGTACCTGGGGGTGGAGAGGTAAGGTTGCTAGCCCATAAGCGACTCGGCTACAGGTAGGAAGGCGGCTTTCCTGGGTAGAACCAGCCCGACTGTTAGTGTAGGTGTCTTGAATGATGGTGGCATTTGGCAGCTTTTGCCTGAGCCAGCGGGCGATCGCCCCAAAGGAAGCTGTACCACCCGTACAAACCACTTGATTAATCGATTGAATTGGTACACCACTCTGAGTCAGCAAAGCATTTAATTCTCGGTTTAGCCGCTGAATGTACGGCAGGAGCACACGGCTACCCAACTCTCGGCGCATCACCGTCCACTGCTGATCGCCCAACTCTAGATTGAACCGATCTTGCTGCTGCAAAATGAGTTTCAGGTACCTTGCAGCGTCCAGTAGGCTTTGACCCATGGGTGAGCTTTCAAGCCGCTGCTGTAGCCGCTGTCGGTTGACGGGGTCTGGCTCCCCAGCAGAGGGCAGAGTTAAGTTTTCTAGTTCTAAACTTGCCCAGGTCATGGTTTCAGAATTAGATTCGGTTGGTTGCCAGTGCCAGCCATCTACAAATGCACCAGATTTAGGAGTTTGTCCTGAGCTAAGCGTGTAACCTTCAGGAGCAGTGTCAGAACGACGGGGTTGGCGTGACCAGGTAGGATACAGCAGTTGGCAAATGATGTCCTGGTCGAGCGCTTTTCCGGCATAGGGAAGGCTGCGTAAGGTGAAATCTTGGTAGGTGAGATTTTGCAGAGCGCTAGGCAAGTCAACGAGTGCCATCTCAGTCACACTTGCCCCAGCGCTAATTACCAGGGTGCTGCCTTGCCAATCGGTGTTGTAGAGGTAGGGTTTTTGAGAAAGATTGTTGGGCAGTACAACGGCTCGACCGTCTGAACTGCGTAGTCCCGATAGGAGAGTGGCGATCGCATCTTCAATAAAGAAGATTTGCTCTGGATGGGCAACCAATCTGGCTCCCAGTACTGCTTCTCGAATGTTGAAGCTGTAGGTATCTGACCAATGGGCGGGGTAGCCCATGACTACACCAGCAAGCTGCCGTAGAGCAGTCTGGAACGTTGCTGCATCTAGTCCAACGGCTGCACAGCTTAGAGCTGAGTGCGCGGGAGTAGACAAGCGATGATGACTGAGGGTCGCCAACAGCGTTTGTAACGCCTGGTGCAGCCAACTCATCTCTAGCTGATGCTGATCAGACCACTGTAAAACAGGCTCCCAGCCTGATGTTTGAGGAGAATAATGGGGAACGCCAATACTCAGATAGGGCTTAAAGTCCCGCAGCAATAGCCTCCAAGAATCTGCGTCGAAGTTTGCATCGCCAGACTGGTTGCGCTGGTTAAGGTCAAGGGCGAGAGAGCCAATTGCGACTGAGGTGACGGCAGCCTGATCCTGGTTTGGGGATGGCAGATTGGGATCTATTGGAGTGTCGCGTCCGGTTGATAGATAGGCGATCGCAGGCAACCGAAAAGACTTATCTGCGACGAAGCCGCCCTGATCTTGGGGTCGTGCCTCTGACCAATAGATGGGGTAAAGTTCGCAGGTTGAGCGGTTGAGCAAAACGGCAGAAATACCGGTTGTGCCAAAATCGATTCCTAGATACCAGTCTTTAGCAACTGGTTCTTCGGCTGATTCTCCAGATGGTGGAATTTCACCTTGCAGTCCTGACTCCAAACCTGACAGCCCAAAACCAGGATCAAGCAATGCAATATCAGGGAAGGGGTTAGCATCATCCAATCTGGCAGCAGGAAGGTCAGATGGATCAAAATCAGCAGGAAGGCGATCGCTCCAATCGTCTACTCCCTCTTCTTCCGAGATTTCGGTAGGAGCTTCAGGAATATCAATAGGCGCTTCGACTGGCAATTCAGCCGAAATGTTATCTGCCGAGGCAATTGTCGAATCAGCCAGACCATTCTCTAAGGCGAACTCAGTCTCTGCTTCGGGAGTTATCTCTGGCTCCAGTTCAGGTAACTCAAGTTCTGCTCCAGAAACTATCTCTGGCTCTAGCTCAGGCAACTCAAGCTCCGCAGACTCCTCCATAGCACTGGGGTAACTTAGGTTGTCATCTGAACTGTCATCTGGCAAGACTTCGAGCTCTGTTTCTAGCTCGGGTTCGGTGACTAAGTCCGAAGTCAGTTCTGCAAACTCTGCGTCCGCAAAATTTACATCCGTAAACTCTAAATCAGGTTCAGATACCCCCGTCAGGTCTGAATTTAGAGTTTTTTTTTCAGCGTCTTCAGGGTCTGTTGGTTCTATTCCCAAAAAATCAAGATCAGGAGAGGAAATTGCTTCAGGCTCAGAATCCACTTCAAAAGATGGCAGATCCGTTGCCGAGCCATACTCTACGTCAGGCAGATCTAATGAGTCTAAGTCGGCAGTGTATAAATCGGTTGTAGATCCATACTCGACAGGCGGAACTGCTTCTAGAAAATCAAAATCTAAATCAGTTGCAGAGCCATACTCGACGGCCGGTTCGGGTTCAGCAAAAACATTCTCTAGCGTCCAATCTTCAGAAGCAGCCTGCAGTTCTGGAGATGGCTCAAAGTCAGTAGATAGGTCAAGCTCATCAGAGGGTGCTGCGGAAGATTGTGATTCTGCTTCAGACACCTCTTCAAATAGACTATCCAGTCCTTCCAGGGTGAACGTATCAGGTTCTTCTTGGATATTTGGTTGCTCTGGTTCTAGATTTTCAAAGTCCGCAAAGTCCAACACTGCTGAGCTGGATTCATCGAGCGGATCAGACGGACTAGGAGAAACAGGCACATCGTCCGGAGCAGCAACCTCTTGAACAAAATCATTTAAGGTCAGCTCTTGGATTTCAACTGAGGGTTGGGCAGTTTCGGAACCCGGCAGGTCGAATAGCCCCTCCAGAGTTGTTTCACTCGTCCAGGAAGAATTTGGGGGTTCTGTAAACTGAAGCTCATCCTGCTCGGTCGGCACATATTCTCCCTCTGGAAGAGGTGCTGCATCGAGGTCATCTGGAGGTAGCGCAAACAAGTCTTCTAGCGCAAGGTCGTAGTCGGGCTGGGAAGATTCTGCTGAGCTTTGCTCAAGTGACGGGTCAAATACGTCAGAAGTTTCTGTCTCTGAAGGGGGGGGTGGCGGAGCCGCAGTATCGACTTCAGCGATCGCAAACAGTTCTTCTAAGGTGGTTTCTCGTTGAGACGAAGCTGGGGAAGTTAGATCTTCAAAATCATTAGCTAGCAGATCATCTTCTAGTTCTAGATCTGATTCGGTGGATAAATCAGGCTCAGGGCTAAACAGATCGGACAGGGTCGTGTTCTGATCCAGCAGTGGCAGTTCTGTACTCAATCCACCAGTAAAGGAGCCGCTAGTAAAGGTATCTAATTCTCGATCGCCAAAATCTCCTAGCTCCTCGTCCTCAAATGAGCTAATTTCCTGATCGGCGACTTCAGCAGCAAGAGCTTCTTGATAGGAAAGCAAATCCGATAAATCTGAGGTATCGGGGAAAAACAGATCGTCAATCGTGTCGGGTGTTTCAGAAGAACTAGAGGGAGTCACATCAGGGGAGACGATCGCCTCAATTGAGTCTTCGGGTAAAGGCTCAACGACAGGTTCAACTGCCTCGATCTCTGGTTCTAGGAAATCTGTATCTTCTAAAAGTGGCTCTGGAGCTAGTGCTGGAGGTGGCTCGACCGCAGGTTCTGTTTCATCCCAGTCTACGAAGGTCCAATCTGGTGACTCGGTCGTTTCTAAATCTGCTTCTAAGGCAGAAAGGTTGCTGCCCTGCAAACCTTCTAGATTAGATAGGTCAGCCGTCAACTGCTCAAGGACATCTGGATCGAGCTGAAGATCGACGCGAGGATCGGTTTGAGATTCTTCGGTCACCAGCAAGTCTTCATCGGGAGCGGCCGTGATGTAGGTATCTTCAACGGGAGCGATCGCCTCAGGCTGAACCGTAAGCTCAGGTTGCATCTCAGGCTCAACTTCAGCAGGAGTCGAGCCCAGCAAATCAGACAGATTAGCAATCGTATCTATTTCATCTGGAAGGGTGGGTTGTGACTGAGGCGGAGGCAATAATTCTTCTGTGACATCCTCAGATTCATCTTCTACAACAGGCAGAATTTCCTCATCTGCCAAAGACATCTCTGGAACTTCGGCAGAAATGCTGTCTGGTTCACTCAACAAATCAGTTTCACTCAACAGATCGGTTTCACTCAACAAATCGGTCAGTGGAAAATCTTCTAGCCCCAAGTCGAGCGGAAAGTCTTCTAAGGGTTGGTCTGTTGAAGTTTCATCCACCAGAACCTCTGGCGGAAGGGAAAGCAGTGTATCGTCGACTGACTCAGATGGATCGCCCAACCCACCAAATAGTTCATCGCTCAACTCGCTACTGAGAAACGCATCGTCTAGGGGAGCGATCGCCTGTTCACTGCTTTCATTCACCAGATCTCCAGGAATATTTGCTTCTTGCACTGGCTCTGGGGAAGTCGGCGTAGCGATCGGCTCAACGCCTAAATCAGCCGCTAATTCACTGGGAGAAAGGTCAGTTAGTCGAGCTTCAGACTGTTCAGCAGCGGCATTCTCACCTGCACCGAATATGTTCTGATAGAAATCATCAAGCTGGTTGTAAAGGTTGTCGGGTGAGGCAACAGGTGCCGCAGACATCCCCACCGAATCTGTTGGGGGCAATTCAGATTCATCTTCGTCAGGCGGTTCGGGAACAATCGCTGACTCTAAAATGGCAGGCGTTGACTCTGGCTCGTCTTCACCAGGCTCTTCATGCAGTTCAACGCTAAGCTGATTGAGCAGATCGAGGGCTGAATCTAAATCCGCAATCTGTGGTTCTGAAGCTGCGGCTGTGAGATTTGTCTCATTGGCATCAGCAGCAGGAGGCTCATCAAACGGAAACTCAAATTGATCGTTCTGAAACAGAGTAGTATTCTCTGCTGACGAAGACTCTGGAAAAGTGGATATCCCTGCTTCAGTCAGTTGAAAGTCCTCACCGACCTGGAATGCTGTAGTGTCATCAGCATCAGGGGGAACCTCCAAGGGCAAATCATCTAGCTCAAAGGTCAGCAGGTCAAGATCTTCTAGTTCGGCATCAGTAACAGGGTCAACGGAAGCCGCAGAAGCAGACATTGAGTCTTCCACATTTATTTGCTCCGAAGTCTGATCTGAAGCTGTGGAAGGAGCGATCTCATTCAGTTCATTCAATAACTTGTCAATTTCAGCATCACTCACCTGCTCAGTAGAGAGTTGATCTGCTGAAGTTAATTGGTCTTCTCCAGTTACCTGACCAGGTTGGGTTGGGGTGTCCTCGACCGTATCGGTGGGGGTTATTCCAGATGAGACTGGTTGATCGACTCCTTGTAGAGTTGGGCGCGGCTCCCAATCAGTTGTTTCAATTGAAGATTGAAGGTAAGAAGAAGCTCCTCGTCCCAATTCTCCAGCCAAGCGGCTCATCAAGGCGGCAAACATAGCCTCACCCTGCTGCCCAAAGCCGTGCATTCGCTCAAGCCCCTGCCCTAGAGATTCTTGATAGCTCTTTACACTATCCTGGAGCGAGTCAAACACAACCCTAAGCGTAGTGTCTAGCTTAAGAATCAGTTGGTCTGACTGAGACTGGATCGCTTGCAACTGTTTCAGGCGTTGAGCGGGGGTCAATAAAGACTGAGACGATACTTCTAAATCGCCCTCCTCATCCGCCGCTCCCAAAGCCATTTCTGCATTGTCAGATTCCAGGCTGGCTACCATTTGGGTCATTTGCCCAGCCAGGTCTTCTCGCAAACGTGCCCTCAAGGTTTGGAAAAACTCATCAGATTGGGGCAACGCATATTGCTGTCGCTCGGCTTCAAGCTGTTTGATCTCCTGAACTAAGCTCTCTCGCCGCTGGCTCATCTCCTCAATGTCTGAGCGCAATGGCTGCATCACGTTTGCCCGCAAATAGCTCATCTCCTCCAAGACAGCCTGCAAAACTTGCTGTGCTGATTCTACAGTTGCGCCCTGTCCTGGTTGCAGCTGAACGCCCAACGATGCTGAAGCACCATAAGCAACTAGATCACCACCCGTACTACTTGGCTCAAATTCTGGCGCAGACACCTGTTGTTGAAGAGCAATTAAATAGTTGCGAGTTTGCTCTAAAACTTGACGTTGTTGGGTTGCGTCTCCGGACATAACCCAAGGCAACCGAGGACTGGCTTTACCCAATACTCTATCGATGTCATTAATCAGTGCTTGAATTTGAGCTTTTTGAGGAGTCACAATAAAATCCCTGACTAAAATGATGCAGGTCTGTAGGAGCCAAAATAGGGCTACCGCTACTGCTTTAAATATTAGGGCTAGATCTTTCAGAAGTAGCGGGGAAGCCATTCTGAAGATACATGGACTGTCGAGTTTGCTGAAAGACTTTCAGTTTCTTCAGTCAAATTGATCAAATCAAGTTGCTGACGTAACTTGGCTTAACACTGCCTCGATTCTAAAGCGATGAAGTTTAGTCTATGAGGAGTTGCAGTCTATCGTTACTCAGTTTATATCTAGCTTCTGGAAACAGGTACTATGCGCGCGAAATGCAACACATTTTCACCTAAGGTCTGATTCATCTCACAAACTATAGCAGCCCTAAATGATTTGTGAGATGGCTTATGAGAATTTGGGCAGATCGAGCCTCTTTTATCCTCGCCAGTCTTTTGGACGTTGCTGTATGGGCGGCTATATGGCAGATGCACGGTGTTAAAGATATTAACTGATGGCTGAGTTTGTGGCATGGCGATCGCCATCTAAGTAAGTTCTATCTCTTTCTTAGGAGATCAGCCCAGTTGTTGCTCAAACAAACGCGCAACTTCTTCTAAAAAACTTATCAACTGTGGAAGTCATCTAGATCTCTGTAAAATTATGTTAACTTAACCCCACAGTTGTGATTTGCTCACCCCTTGCCCATGTCGCGTCGCCTTCTGCTCCATCTTCTCTTTGTTTGTTGCTTCACGCTCATCACGCTCGGCTTTACACCATCTGCCCTGGCTTTGGGCGGAACGCAGCCACCGCTCGACCAACCTGCCCCAGGATTTACTTTGCCAACCAACACAGGTGATGGTGAAATTTCGCTATCTGACTATCGCGGGCAGTGGGTTGTAGTTTATTTCTATCCCAAAGATTTCACGTCCGGTTGCACGTTAGAGGCACGTCGGTTTCAGCAAGATCTACCTCAGTATCAGGAAAGGAATACGCAGATTTTAGGTATCAGTGCCGATGATGTCGATTCTCATGCTGAGTTTTGTGACGCTGAGGGTCTGCGGTTCCCGCTGTTGGCTGACGTGGACGGTGCAGTTAGCAAGGCATACGGTTCCTGGCTAGGTTACGTTTCGCTGCGGCACACCTACTTGATTGACCCAGAAGGCATTTTGCGGGAGCGCTATATCGGCGTACAGCCAGCAATTCACAGCACTGAAGTGCTGACCCGACTGGACGAATTACAGGGAGTTGCTTCCAGCGCTGCATGAGCTTTAGAAGTTATTCCTTTTCTGAGTCTGACAAAAACTGAGGACGGGCGGTTTGGGTTTGGGTGAGTAGCTGCTGCACTGAATTCCAATCTGACTGCTCAATTTGGGTAATGACCTGATCAAGCTGGTGACGGTAGGCGTGGAGCGATCGCACCAGTTCATCTTGGTTGTATTCCGCCATCATTCTGCCCAATTCGGGGTTGCCGCCACCAACGCGGCTAGTATCTCGAAAGCCAGAACTAGCGATCGATTGAGCTAAAGCTAAGACTTCTGCACTGGATTCACTCAAGCAGGTAGCAATTAGGCTAGCGCTAACCATTACAGGCAAGTGAGAAATCCAGGCAACTGCCCGATCGTGAGCTTCAGGAGAACAGTGGTAAACCTGCGCTTGGAGCGATCGCACCAGTTCTGCCACAGTTTCTACAGCTTTGGCGGGTGTGCTGTTGATCGGGGTGAGTACGTAAGGTCGGTTGACGAATAAACCTGTCAGAGCCGCATCCAGTCCACTCTCGGCGGTGCCTGCCATTGGGTGTCCGCCTACGAAATTTTGCCAGTGGGGGGCGATCGCCTCGACCACCGATCCCTTGACCGAACCTACATCGGTGAGGATGGTGTTGGAGGAAAGATGAGGGAGCAGTTGCATCACGGTAGATTCGATTGCTCCCAGTGGCGTGCAAAGAAATACTACATCTGCTTTTGCCATGAGTGCCAGGTCGGAACTGGCGTGATCGACGATTTGACGGGCGATCGCCTGTTCACAAGTTTCAGGACGACGGCTGACTCCAAAAATTGTGTGCTGATGCCGCAAATCTAACGCTAGCGATCCACCAATTAAACCCAGCCCAACAATCCCAATATTCATAACCAATCCATTGAGTGAGACTGATTTGATTTTTGTGTAAATGCGGGCAGAATGCCCGCATTTACACAAAAATCTGAATACACTCATTCAGTCAGGTGGACTTAATGGTAGCGGATGGCGAGTCTTAGGGTTTGTGTCACAATGAAGTTCATTCGTTAGTGGAAAAACTCCAGGCTCGTGATTGAGGTAGAAGTCCACCAGCAACTCCGCGCTTTCCTGCGAGAGCAGGGCGAACCCTATTGGCCGCACCATTTGACGATGGCTCGGCTAGTTGCCCGTGCATTGCGCTTGGGGCGGAGTGCGTTGATCCAAGCGGGGACTCCTTCTGGCTATCATGGGCGCTACCGCCTTAGCTACTTGATGCCTGCTTTGCTGTGGCAAGGCTCTGCAATTTTGGTAGTACCCGAAGCCGTACAGCAGCGGCTCCTGATGGTTGAGATTCCACGCCTGAGACAGTGGATTCCAACTCATAAGGCAATTCAGACAGGCGATCGCTGGCCCAGCAAAGATTTTGAAGGGCTGCTGCTGACGTCTCCTCAGTCCTGGTTGACCGATCGGCTGTTTGCTCAGGTCCGCTTTCCCGATGGCATTCCCACCCTTCTAGACGGCGTAGATGATTTAGAAATCTGGGCACGCGATTTGTTGACCGTCAACATTCAGCCGCAGGATTGGGATCAGCTAATGTTGGCGTGCCCTGACCAGGCAGAACTAATTCGTGATGCCAGAGTGCAGTTGACGCGCTCGATCTTTCAGCATCCTGCTAATCCTTATAATTGCTATCTGGTTGAACCGCCAGAACTGGAGATTTTGCACTCGCTACATGAAGCTTTACAAACTGCTAGTGCGGCATCTATTGGGCTGGATGGTGTGGTCGCAGAGCAGAAGGAAAAGGAGAATGAGCGGCGATCGCGCTGTCTGCCTGAAGCCTGGAATCACTTCTGGCAAGGCTTGCAGTCCGAAAACCAATTCACCTGGACAGAAATTGCTAGACGGCAAGGCCAATTTTCTCTCCACTGTGGCCCAGCCGAAGTGGAGACCGCGTTAACCCCCATCTGGACAAAACAGCCCGTTGTGCTGATCGGCGGTGCCCTGGACTTAGAGCCAGAAGCAACTATGTATCGACAGCGCGTCGGCTTAGAGGATCTGACCTGCATCAAGTTTTCGCCCGATCGCCAGAATGAGCTAATTCAGCTTTACCTTCCTGATGGGCTGCCTATGCCCAACACCCCTCATTTCCAGCCTGCGCTGATGCAGGAGATGCGAGAGCTTCTAGGACTCAGCACGGTCGGGCAAGGTCTGACCGTTGTACTGATTGGCGATGTACCGCTGAAAGCTCAGGTCGGTTCAGTATTGGCGGCCGAGTTTGGTTCACGGGTTCAAGTTGAAAAAACTTGCCTTGATGATCACGGCATTTTGGTTACAGGTTGGGAATTTTGGCGACAAAATCAAGCCGTCTTGCCTGCGCCTCATCTGCTGGTGATTGCCACATTACCGATTCCCTCTTTGGAAGAACCGCTAGTGGCGGGTCGAGTGGCTTATTACAAGAAGCATCGCCAAGACTGGTTCCGACTTTATCTCTTGCCCGAAGCGCTGAGCGAATTGCAGCGGGCGATCGCCCCTGTGCGTGAATCCCAAGGCGTTGTTGCCCTGCTCGACAACCGAGTCAACCATCGCAGTTACGGACATCAAGTGCTTTCAGCCCTGAGTCCCCTCGCCCGTATCGACTATGTCGATCCCGGATTGTTTACTCAACTAGACTATTCCATGTTTGACTAGCGTTTCAAAATAGGCAGCATTAAAGGGAATTGGCATTAACTCAAAACTTCTTTACTTTCATTCTCCCTTTACCCACAGCGATCGCTCCTGACAAAACGTTATTATCAGCATCAGACTACGTTTAATGAGACTCGATGGGATAGAGACATGGGAGACGCAAAACGCCGCAAGGAATCTCTGGGGGATAAGTACGGACAGGAAGAGAATATCCTTTCGTGGCTGCCGATCAAAAAGAGTCAAGCCCGCCAATTTGTCAACCTCAGCACCCGTGGCGCATGGGTTGGGATTGGTCTTTTGGTTGCTTACTGGGTTGTGGTTCGATTCCTTGGTCCTGGTTTGGGCTGGTGGGAAGTCAACTGAGTATGGCTCAGCGGTAATGAGTACCTGATACTAATGTCCCTAGGGCGTGTTTTAAAAGGCTGGGATGAATGCCCTAATCTTGAAGATTCCCTTAATTCCCCCTTTTCAAGGAGAACTCTGAGCGGTTTAGTTCCCTCCTTTTTAAGGAGGGTTAGGGAGAATCAAAAGGCTTTAAAACACTGCCTAATGACCACACTGCTCGATCACCCTCGATTAGTTGAGCTTCAAGTGAGTTTATGGGGATGTCTAGCAACTTTTGTGAAGTTGCAGTAAAGCTACGGATAGATGAATAAAGATTAAGTAAATTCTTGATCTCTTGGTCTTTGCTTAACCTCAATACACCTCTACTTAACCTCAACTCGATAGCTTCATGAAGGGTTCCCGCAAATTCACGGATAGGGAGAAACTTCATGACTATCTACAAGTTCATAAGACCCTCAGTTTTGACTGCGGGTGTCATTAGTCTGGTCGGTTTGCTGAGTTCTGATCCGGCGCAGGCATTTACACTGACGCTTCTGCAAAACAATGATGCTGAGTCCAAGCTTTTGCCTGCTGGCGACAATGGTGAGATTGCAGGAGCTGCCCGATTTACTACGCTGATTAATCAGCTAAGAGCAAACGCAACCACAGATGCAGTCGTCACAATTGCCTCTGGCGACAACATTCTGCCAGGAACAACTTTCAATGCCAGTCTTGAGGATGGCGTGTTTTACGACGCTGCTGTCTTAGATGCAGTTGGCTACGATGCGATCGCCCTTGGCAACCACGACTTTGATTTTGGACCAGAAATTCTGGCTGACTTCATCAGTAGCGATCAGTTCAGTACTCCTGTGCCTTTCTTAGCAGCAAACTTGGACTTCAGCGGTGAACCACAGCTTCAAGCGTTAGTTGATCAAGGACGAGTTGCTAGTAGCGTAATCGTCGAAAAAGGCGGAGAGAGAATCGGTATCATCGGAGCCATCACGCCTGAACTTCCCTTCATCTCCAGTCCTCGAAACGTAACTGTCGAAAATCCTAACGATGTTGCCGCAGAAGTGCAGGCAGAGATTGATGCTCTAGAAGCTCAAGGTGTTAATAAAATCATTTTGACGACACAGCTACAGTCCATTAACAATGACGTAGCGCTTGCCTCAGAATTGAGCGGCATTGATGTGATTGTCTCTGGGGGCGGTCAAGAACTATTGGCAAATCCTGGCGACCCTCTGTTACCTTCTGACGCTACCACGGCACCCTTTGGACCTTTCCCGCTAGAAGCAACGAATGCTGATGGTGATGCAATTCCTGTAGTCACGACGACAGGAGGATATGAGTATATTGGGCAACTTGAGATTGAATTTGACGATGCCGGGAAGGTAGTTTCCTTTAACGGTAGCCCTGTTCGTGTTTTTGCAGAAGATGGGATTGCGCCTGACTCCAGTGTACAAGCGGAGGCGATCGCGCCTGTTCAGGAATCTGTTGAAGCGTTGGCAGAAAACGTTCTGGCAACCAGCGAAGTAGACTTGAACGGGCAGCGAGGCGACTTCACTGCTGGGACACCTGGAGTAAGAACCCAAGAAACCAACTTGGGCAACCTGATTGCTGACGCCCTACTTGCAACAGGCACAGACCTGGCAGATGATTTTGGCGTTGAGGCTCCTACCATTGCTCTGCAGAACGGAGGCGGCATTCGGAACAACTCCATCATCTCAGCAGGTGATTTTACAGAGTTAGATACTTTCAGCATTCTGCCGTTTGCAAACTTCGTCAGCATCGTGCCCGATGTCAGTGCAGAGCGACTTAAACTGATTCTGGAAAATGCTGTTTCAAATGTTGAAAATACAGACGGACGGTTTGCCCAAATCTCTGGATTTAAGTTTGCCTATGATCTGACGGGTACAGCCCAGGTTACAGATGATGTAACAGGTGAGATTACAACCACTGGCACACGCGTCAAAACTGTGATTTTGAACGACGGCACTGTGATTGTGGAAGACGGGCAAGTTGTCTCTGGCGCACCCAACATTTCCATTGCAACAATCGACTTCTTAGCTAGAGGTGGGGATGAATATCCCTTTGGTGGTGCTGATTTTATCAACTTGGGCACTACCTACCAGCAAGCTCTTGAAGATTATGTAAGCAGCGTGCTGAGCGGTGAAGTTACCGCAGAAGACTATTCTGAAGATGCAAGCACTCGCATCTTTGTCGGTGAAATTCCCACGGATCAAATTCCGACTGAGCCAGGTGAACCTGGGGAACCCGGTGAACCCGGTGAACCCGGTGAACCCGGTGAACCTGGTGATCCAAGTGTCTCCGTGCCAGAACCCACTTCTGCACTGGCGATGCTAATGTTCGGAGCGCTAGGTGCAGGTTCCCTCTGGCAGCGCAAGCGCAAAGCTTAAGAGGTTTTGCAGGAATTTTTCACCTTTGTGGGGTGAGTGTCTATTCACTCTTACTAGGGCGTTGCTAGCTGCAAGGTAATTTCTTTTCTGTTCCTGATACCCGGTAATCTACCGGGTATTTCTCTTTCTGCTGGTAGAGCAGTGTTTTGGCTATCTTGAGTCCGATATGCGATCGCCTTCACAGCACAATAAATTGCCATCTCAACAAAGCTTCAGATTGCTTATCCGAGAAATATTGATTCGTCAACCGAGAACTGCTTTATACTGCGGTATTTATCAGGAAATGCCTCAGTTCCTGTTGAAGTAACTAGAACCGGGCTATCTTCAAGTCCATATTCATCCACACTCCAGAATCCACAACCAGAAGGTACGTTTTTATGAACAGATGGCTGCAACCTAAAAAACTAGGTTTCATGCTGGCGATGACGGTTGCTTTTGGCGGCTCACTACTTGCGCTACCCCGTCAAGCTCACGCTGATGAAATTTTTCGACAGCAGGGCACGATTCAACCTGCCCAAAATGAATACACTTTTTCGGGCACTGAAGGTCAAACAGTCACCATCAACCTGACTAGCGCCGATTTTGATACAACCTTAGCCCTGGTGGGTCCGAGTGAGCAAGAAATTGCCTTTAACGATGATTTCGGCGGTAGCCTAAATTCTCGAATTATTGCAACTTTACCTAGCAATGGTGAGTACCGAGTCATTGTGCGCTCTTTTGCCGGAAATGGTGGAGCGTACACGGTTACAGTGAACCCTGCGACAGAGTACGAGCAAGCTTACGCTTCAGCAACAACGCTGTATCAAGCAGGCAGCTTTACTGAGGCGATCGCCGCCTTTGGGGAAGCGATCGAGATTGACCCGGCTGAGCCCTCTGCCTACATTGATCGCGGCAATGCTTACCTCGCAACAGGAGAGAATACCGAAGCAGCGATCGCTGATTTTGAGCGGGCAGCCGACCTGTACGAAGAGCGGGGAGAAGTGGACTCAGCTCAGTCTTACCGAGACTACGTTCAGTTTCTCCAGTCGTCTCCTCCTCCTGAGCCGATGCCTTTTTAAGAGGGACTCTCTACATCCATTTCCCCTAACCATCACAAGACTCATTTGAGGCTACTTTTCATGATTGACCAACTCCGGCTCAGAAAAATCGGTGTATTAATGGCTGCTGCAACCTTGCTCAGTGGCACATTGTTGTTACCTGCGTACCCGGCTCGTGCTCAAGCTTTGCTAGAGCAGGAGGGGACGTTACGTTCGTCTGAAGGCGAACATACTTTCTCTGGAGAAGCAGGACAGTCTGTGATGATCACCGTCACCAGCCCAGACTTTGATACGACGCTGACACTGCTCGACCCCAATGGAGCAGAAATCGCCTATAACGACGACTATGCTCGCGGACTAAATTCTACAATTGTCTACACATTGCCAACCAGCGGCACCTACAAAGTGGTTGCGCGTTCTCTCTCTGGCACAGGTGGTAGCTATGAACTGGTAGTTGCTGATGCGACTGCTTATGACCAAGCTTATTACCGGGGTATCGCCGCCCGACAGGAAGGCAACTATGCAGCAGCGATCGCCGCTTTTGATGAAGCAATTCGGATTGACTCTAGCCAGCCTGCAATTCATCTAGACCGGGCAGATGTACTCCAAGCGCAAGCTCAGCAGCTTCGTCCCGAAGAGCGTGAGGCGATCGTAGAGAGCTACGAACGGGCGATCGAGCTTTATGAGCAAGCAGGTGACACAGCAAATGCCCAACTGGTTCGCGAACAACTGACGTACTTAGAGACACCACAGTACTAACCGTTCAGTTTAGTTTTCACCATTGCCTGAATTTTTTGTCCGTCAGCCCGACCTTTGAGTTGCTGCATCACGGGGCCCATCACCTTCCCCATATCTTTTGCAGAACTGGCTCCAGTTCTAGAAATTACTTCATCGATTACCTGGCTCACTTCCTCGTCTGAGAGTTGTTGAGGCAGGTATTCTTCTATGATGGTGAGTTCTTGGGCTTCTTGATCGGCTAAATCAGTTCGTCCAGCCTTTTGATATTGTTCGATCGAGTCTCGTCGCTGTTTGGCAAGCTGGGCAAGCACTTCAAGCTCTTGAGTTTCGTTTAGTTCGGTTTGCCCTTGAGGACGAACACTCACTTCTTTTTCTAGCAATACTTTTTTGATACTGCGAACCGTTTCCAGGCGAGTCTTATCTTTCGCCTTCATCGCCGTTTTGATATCTTCTGTAATTCGATCTTTTAGACTCATCGGTTTCTCGTAGTTATTCAAGTAAGCGATCTACTTCAGAGAATATATCCCTGCAAGACTAGCACAACTATATTGGACATTTGACGCGATCGCCCTTACACCTGATATCAACAATTGGCTTCGATCACGTTTCTGGCGACTTCACAAAAGCCCTCTGCTTCAGCGGCATGGGTAACAAAGGCAGGCTGATGAATCAGGCGATCGCGATAGTGCAGCACATTTGCTACACCGACCGAGAGGGGAAAGCGATCGCTATCAAACAGGCTCTCATCATTAGGACTGTCACCAATGGTTAGCACCTGCTCAGGTTGCACATCAGCAAAATAATGCTGCAAAACATGAGTGAGAGCGATCGCTTTATCTTGATGCAGCGTTTTAATGTGACATTGCACAGTGCTATAGGTAAAGCTCCAACCTTGAGCCTGACAGCGATTGCTCAAAAACTGTAATTCCGTTTCAGTGAGTTTTTGGATATCAAACGTCCAGTCGGTGAGACGAAAGCGGTTATCACTAGATTCTTGCAAATGCGGAAAGTGAGTTTGCAGGTCTGCAAAGGTTTGGGCTAGCTTTTGGCGGTGCTTAACCAGATTGGCGATGGGCACAATCATCTCGCTGATATCGGGTTGAAAGTAAGCTAAACCACCGTTCTCGGCGATCGCCCCAACTACAGGCAAATAACTCACCAACCCATTCACCCAGCCTGCCGAACGTCCCGTCACGATGAGAACTGGAATGTTGGCGATCGCCAGTTCTTGCAGGGCTTGCAGCAAGTTTGGTGTAAACTTTCCCTGCTGAGTTAGCGTACCGTCCATGTCGGTCGCAATCAGGCGAACCTGCTTTAGTTTGTTCTGGGAAGCTTGAGATAGAGGAATAAGTGGCATTTGTTCCCTATCCCTTCGCTCCAACCGCTCCCAATCCTAGCAACACTCCTTCAAACAGTTTTCTGCCGTCTGTATTGCCCAAGGCTGGGTCGGATGCTCTTTCAGGGTGAGGCATCATTCCCAGCACGTTTCCCTGACAGTTACAGATGCCAGCAATGTTGTTAAGAGAGCCGTTGCAATTGGATGCTGCGGTTACTGCACCAGAGGCATCGCAATAGCGGAATAGCACCTGTCCGTTGGCTTCTAGCGCTGACAGGGTGTCTGCATCGGCGTAGTAGCAGCCTTCACCGTGAGCAATCGGCAGGGTGATGACTTGCCCTTTTTGATATGCCTGTGTCCAGGGCAGATCGGTGCGCTCTACTTTGAGGGAGACGCGATCGCAAATAAAGTGCAAATCGCGATTTCGCATCAGCGCTCCGGGCAATAGTCCAGCTTCGGTCAACACCTGAAAGCCATTGCAAATTCCCATCACCAGCTTGCCTTGTTCTGCATGACGCACGGTAGCTTGCAGAGCGGGTGAAAAGCGGGCGATCGCCCCACAGCGCAAATAATCACCATAGCTAAAGCCACCCGGAATGATAATCACATCCAGATCGGACAGGTCGCTTTCCTCATGCCACACCATTCGGGTTGGCTGATTTAGCAAATCCCGCATCACCATGGCTACGTCGCGATCGCAATTAGAACCAGGAAAAACAATCACACCAAATTTCATAAACTCTTAGCCTCTGCCGTTTCTAGTAATTCAAACCGATAATTTTCAATCACTGGATTCGCCAGCAGTTGGTCACACATCCGATCAAGCTGCTGTTTGGCGGAGGCTTCATCTGCGGCGGTCAGGGTTAGCTCAACGTATTTGCCGATTCTGATGCGCTCAACGTTGTCGTAGCCGAGATGCTTTAGCCCCGACTGCACGGCCGTACCCGCCGGATCGAGAACTGAAGGGCGAAGCGTAACATAGATTCGAGCCTGGTAAGTTTGAGTCACAGTTTTTCTTGGAGCAACTTTGAGAAACGGGTTCTGCTAAGCATCTTAGGGCTTAACGACGACAGTTGTACCCACTGCGACCTGAGCAAACATCGCTTCAATGTCTCGGTTTAGCATTCGGACACAGCCGTGGGAAATTGCCTGTCCAATGCCGTCTTCCTGGTTGGTGCCGTGGAACCCAATTTGGCTACTATCATCTGCCCAAAAGCCAATCCAGCGCGAACCCAACGGGTTGTCTGGTCCAGGCGGAATCACCTGCTTGGTAATGGGGTGCTGCCAGTTTGGGCGAGGCTCCATGTCGGTCACGCGAAACGTGCCCGTTGGCGTTTCCCAACCTGCCTGCCCCACTGCTACGGGGTAGGTGGCGTGCAGTTTGTCCTGTTTGTAAACCGAAACTTCGCGATCGCTCAAATCGATGACTAAACGAACGGTTCTTGCTGCCGCAGTCGAAATGTTTGCATGAGCGGCAAGCATCCTTGTCTCTGATGCAGAACCGGGAAGTTTAATACTAAATGAGGCAGGCGAACCCACTTGCCACTGCGCCGCAATCAATAAACTTGCGGTGGCAAAGCTGAGAAACATAAAGCTGCGAGAGAGGAGTTCGTTCCTTGCCATTAACCCTATCCAGGTCAGTAACCCTTACCTACTAGGTTGCCTCAAAAAATAGGGTTTTGGCAAAGATCAAGGCTCAGTCTACGGGCTGAACCATTGCTCTAAAACCGCTTCTGTTTAGCATTTGGGCCGCTTCATCAGCAAGGGAGCGATCGCCAAATGCCCCTGCCTGCATCATCGTTCGACCGTTGGCATAGGTACGGAACGCACCCGGAACGACCGATCGCACTTCTGACTGCATACTCTCACTATCCGCCTCCACCAAGACTCGATAGCGCACAAACGCCGCGCCGCCGCTGTAGCTGCCACTGCCCAAGATGCTGGTGCGATTGTAAGAACTGTTTGCCGCCGATACAGTTGGCAAACTGCCGATGTTGCCAACTGGAATATTTCCACTCGGCACAGGCAACAGGTTGGCAGAACGCACCGGATTTGCTGCCCTGGGAGCTACAGGAGCCTGAGCAGGAGTCGGCGTACCGCTAGCCGGAGGGGGCACCGGAATCTCAATAGGAGCATCAGTTGCAGTTGCAGTCCGGTTGGAAGGGGCACCGGGCGATCGCTCTGGTGAACGGCTCACCACAACTTCTCGCATCGGTTGCGCTGCCGGGGCGGATGTAGAAGAACTGGAAGGCGGCAGCACGGGAATTTCAATTGGCGCATCTGTAGCAGGGACAGTTGCCGCAGTTGTCCGGGCAGGCACCTGGGGTCGGACAGCTTGCCCAGGTCGGACAGTCTGCTCAGGTCGGACAGCTGGAGCAGATTGGGTAGTTGGAGCAGATTGGGTAGTCTGTCCGGGTCGAGCAGGGGACTGGTTCCGAGCAGGGGGTGTTACTTGAGTTGATGGTGGCGGTACCGGAATTTCGACTGCATCAGCAGTGCTGGGAATAGCTACATTCGGGCGAATTGCTGCTGGAGTAGGGGGTTGGGCTGAAATGGCGGAAGGTTGGGAAGCTGAAGGTCGAGAGACAGGAGGTCGGGCAACTGAAGATTGAGAAGCTGGAGGCTGAGAAGTTGGAGGCTGAGAGAGTGTGACTGCTGGTGCAGATTCTAAATTTGGTAAGGCTGAAAAGCCTGCCTCTGAGTTAGGTGGAGCCGTTGGACGAGTGGCAACGGGGGAGGGTGCAGGTTGACTCACAGGAGCAGGAGCCGACGAGGTTGTAGAAGATGGAGTTGCAGGTGGGATCGCAGACGGCACAGGGAGGGGCTGGCGTGCAACGGGTACAGGACGGGCAGCAGGAGCAACAGGAGCAGGAGCAACGCCAGTCAAATCAACTCGTCCGGTGGTGCGATCGCTCGCTACCTGATTGCCAAATGCTGGAATTTCTTGACTGGTCGCACTAGCGTTTACGTCCTGACGGGCATTGTCACGAAATTGGTTGTTGCCTGGTTCGTTTGCTGTGCCTAAGTCAGGAAAAGATTGGGCGATCGCCACCAGTCCATCCCGTCGGTTGGACTCAATTACGTTGTCTCGCAGCGTCGGACGGGCATTTTCTTGCACCACAATGCCGTCCTGATTTTGACGAATTTGATTGCCGACGATTAGCGGCGCTGCATTCTCGTTTACGTTGATGCCAAATCCGGTTCGTTCAAACACGTTTTCTCGAATCTCCGGACGAGACGTGCCATAAACGGTGATGCCATTTGCCCCATTTTGAACAAAAGCATTGCCACGAATCACCGGAGCGCTATTTCCGGTTACTGAAATGCCGTCGTGGCTGCTGCCCGTGAAAGTATTGTTGTTCACAGTCGGGCTGCTCGACTCAATCCACAGCCCATAACCGCGAGGGTTAGGATTCATCACAGTGACTCCCGTTAACACTGCTTCGTCTTCGCCCAAAATTGTCACGTTCTGGCTAGCAGAAGTCCGGCTGAGAAACGTTCCTCCGCCCTGAATCACAATTCCTCGTCCCCTTGCTCCCGGCTCTCCTTGAATCGTCACACCGGATTTCAGCTCAAGTGGAAAGGTTTCTCCTGACTCAGCGCTGTAAGTTCCTGGTGACAGCAAAATGACTGTGTTGGATTGTGCATTCTGAAGTGCCTGGGTAATCGTTCGCAGGGCGCTTTGCTGGCTGCTGCCGTTATTGCTATCGTTGCCCAAAGTCGGGTTGACGAATAACAGATTCGCTGAGCTTGGAGCCGATGCTTGAGCAATCTCAATCGAGTTTGGTTGGGTTTGGGGAATGGTTTGGGCTTGAGTGCTGAGGGGGGCGATCGCACTCACACCCCCCATGCCAATTACAACTGCGGCAACCCACCCTAACTGCACCAGCGCTCGAACGGGCAACATCGATACGCTAAAGAACATATCTTGCGGATTGGGGCAACAAACAACGCTCATTAACTGTCCTCCCGACACCAGGAACCATCGGCACCACAACAAACGGCAGACTTACCATCTGATCACGATTGCAACAGTTTTAATACATTCAGCGCCAATCAGCTAGAGGTTTTTGTAACTTTTTTGCAACTAGAAACAATCACCATCAATTAGCAAATTCCGTTCGGCTGTTAGGATGAGTAATTAATAGGAATGTTGTGATGGGTGAGACACATAGCCAGCAAAAGCTCTCGGAGTCTGCGATCTACCGAATTTTAGATGCCAATTTAGACCGCGCCCGTGAAGGGTTGAGAATCGTTGAAGAATGGTGTCGATTTGGGTTAAATAGCACCAAATTCACCGACGAGTGTAAGCATCTACGGCAGGAGTTAGCACGCTGGCACAGTTTTGAAATTCGCACGGCACGAGACACCCCAGGCGACCCAGGAACAGAACTAACCCACCCGCAAGAAGAACAGCGTTCTAGCTTGCGAGACGTATTGGTGGCTAATTTCTGCCGTATTCAGGAAGCCCTGCGGGTGCTGGAGGAATACGGCAAGGTCTATCATGCTGACCTGTCAGCCGCCTGTAAGCAGATTCGCTATCGGGTCTATACCCTCGAAAGCGACCTGATGGGACATCAGCGACATCAGAAATTAAGGCGATCGCACCTCTACCTCGTCACCTCTCCCGTTGACAATCTCTTCTCAGTCGTTGAAGCTGCCCTTCAGGGTGGGCTAAGCCTGGTGCAGTACCGCGATAAAAACGCAGATGACACCACCCGCATTCACACCGCCGAAAAGCTGAAGCAAATCTGTCACCGTTACGACGCCCTATTCATCATGAATGATCGGGTTGACTTAGCTTTAGCTGTAGACGCAGACGGAGTGCATTTAGGGCAACAAGACATTCCCATTTCACTAGCTCGACAAATTTTAGGGCCGCAGCGACTAGTAGGACGTTCTACGACCAATCCAGATGAACTGCATCGGGCATTGCGAGAAGGCGCAGACTATGTTGGCGTTGGGCCAGTTTACGAGACTCCTACTAAAGCGGGTAAAGCTGCCGCAGGTCCGGAATACGTTCGCTACGCAGCTGAACATGCTCGAATTCCCTGGTTTGCGATCGGCGGCATTGACACTGACAACTTGAGTGAAGTGCTGTCTGCCCGTGCAGAACGAGTTGCTGTAGTTCGTTCCATCATGCAGGCAGAGCAGCCCACCTTAATCACCCAATACTTTGTCTCCCAGCTAGCCCGAATCCAAACAATTCGAGAAAGCGATACCCGTAGTCATGTTCATTGATTCAGAATTATTCAGGCATTGATTTAGTCCATGTCTAACGCTTCTAATTCAAACTCTATTTCGCTGCAAGTGAATGGGGAGCCGAAAGCCTGTGCGCCTCATACTCCGTTGCCCCAATTTTTGGAACAGTTAAACATGAATCCGCGCCTGGTAGCAGTGGAGTATAACGGCGAGATTTTGCACCGCCAGTTTTGGCAGGAAACGGAAATTCAAGAGGGCGATCGCCTTGAGATTGTCACCATCGTTGGCGGTGGCTAAATGCAAAACCAGCAAATTCTCCTAGAGATTCCTCAGCCTATACGGGTACGGTTATCCACCTAAAATCTGCCTTAAGCTTGCTTCCTGTAAGGCTTGGAAGGCGATACAGTAAAGAGGTGGTGACTTGTAACGATTGCTTAACAAGCAGTCTATTAAATAGGTCGCTCGCCCTTGGGTGGTGGAGCTGGATTCTTCCAGGTAACCGTGAACAAGAGTTTCTAGCCCGTTGCTAGTTTTCTCGATAAGTTGCGAAAACATAAAGAACATCTAAGAAAACCACTGGAAGAGCCAGAGCCAAATATAGTTTTAAATTCAGCTTGGATAGGCACAGTCTTATGTACAAGAAACTGTTTGCACTGATCAAACCCCTTCTCAAACCGTTACTCCTCGCTAGCTTAGTCATTACCCTGGTTTTCAGTCAGGCAGATGGTGCCCTAGCAGCTAGAGGTGGTCGTATTGGCGGCGGTAGCTTTAGAGCTGCACCGAGCCGCACCTATGCACCCCCTAGCCGCACCTATGCTCCTCCAGGTGGTGGATACTACCCTGGTGGCGGTTTTGGCTTCCCCTTCATCATCCCCTTCTTTGGCGTGGGCGGTGGTTTTGGCGGTTTGTTCTCAATTTTGATTTTCCTGTCAGTTGCCAGCTTCCTGGTTCGCAGCTTCCGTCAAGTTCAGGGTGGTGAAGACGGAATAGGCTATAGCAGCAGCAGTCCCTCAATCTCGGTCGCCCGAGTGCAGGTGGGTCTCCTAGCAAATGCTCGAACCCTGCAAACTGACTTCGATCGCATTGCCAGATCAGCCGACACAGGTTCCTCTGAGGGCTTAGCTCAAGTTCTTCAAGAGACAACCCTGTCTCTCATGCGCCATCCCGAATACTGGGTTTATGGTGCGGCTGAAAATCAGCAGGCACGTCTGGAAGCAGCTGAGGCCCAGTTCAATCGCTTGGCTCTGGCAGAGCGCAGCAAGTTTAGCGAGGAAACGCTCTCTAACGTTAACAACCAGCTTCGACAAGCAAGTCAAAGTGCGTTAGTTACGGCTGAACCAGGTGGCGAATTAGTTCAGGCAGCACCGGGCGAATACATCGTTGCCACCCTCCTAGTTGCTACCCAGAACAAGTTGCAGCTCCCTGCTGTGAACAACACGCAAGACCTGCGCCGTGCCTTAAGCCAGATTGGAGCGATTCCTAGTGAGCAGCTTTTGGCAGTTGAGGTTCTTTGGACTCCTCAAGACGAGAACGATACCCTCTCCTCTGAGGATCTGTTGACCGAATATCCCGACCTGAAGTTGATCTAATCTAGTTCAGGTAATGCAAAACCGGGGATTGTAGAGCTATAGCTTTCTACAATCCCCGGTTTTATATCTAGCGAGGGCGGCGATCGCCCCGATACCATCTCACAATCTTCTCCGGCGAAATTCCCAGCAAGTAAGCTGCAATGACCACCTGGTTAAGCAGCGTCGTTCTCATAACCCCTAGCTTTTCCCAGCGTCGGGCTGAGGTGAGGACCGAGGCAGGGGCGATCGCTACCTTCCCCTTTCGGCGCAATCGCCGAACTAATTCAAAATCTTCCATGATTGGTAGTTCTGGAAAGCCGCCAAAATGATGAAAGGTTTCTGCTCTAAGAAATAGCACCTGATCGCCATAGGGCATTTGGAAGTAGCGCGATCGCACATTCACCCCCCACTCCACTAGTCTGAGTCCTGGATTCTGCCCGTCAATCTTCAGCGCAAACGCCCCTGCGATCGTTTTGGGTTGAGCTAACGTTTGGCAGATCAAATCAGCGAATTCTTTGGGCAACCGAGTATCGGCATGGAGAAACAGCAAAATCTCCCCGCTTGCGGCTCTTGCCCCAGCGTTCATTTGATAGGCTCGCCCTGGTCTTGAGTGAATGACGCGATCGCCCAAAGATTTCACAATTTCAACGGTTCGATCATGACTGCCGCCATCCACAACGATGATTTCAATGATAGAACTGCGAATCTGGTCGAGGATCTGCTGAATCACATTTGCCTCATTCAGCACTGGGATAATGATGGAAATCTTGGGAGAAGAGAAACGATTCTGTGAATGCCTCACGCTTGGGTTGCCTCCCAGATGGGTAGGTCTTCTGGGTGATCAACATCGGTGAGGGGAGCGAGAGTGGCGATCGCCAATTCCTTCGCCTCTGCAGCAGTCATCGTTTGCCAAAAAACTTGGTCAGTTCCCCAATCAATTCCACTAAATAGCTCTGGAATCAAGGAACGCAGCCCAATCAAATAGTAGCCCCCATCGGTTGCTGGACCTAAGACCAAATCGTGCTCCTGCAATGCCTGAAACGCTTGTGCTAGCGTGGCAGAATCCAGTTCGGGACAATCTATCCCAATCGTCACAACATGCTTGCTACCCGTCTCAAATGCAGACTGAAACGCAAGCCGCATTCGTTCTCCTAGATCACCTGTAGCTTGGGGCTGATAGCTCCAACGAGAACCGAGCCAGTCTTGCATGAGGGAGCGATCGCCTCCCGCAAATCTAATTTCCACAGATAGAGGGGAATTTAACCTGTCCTGCTGCTGAGCTAGCTTCTCCACCCGTTTCAGAGTGAATTCTGTCATCTGCCGCTGAAGTGCAGCCGCGCCCGCTGCCCCTAAGGCTGGAATTAAGCGAGTTTTAGTTTTGCCAACTTCTGGATATCGGGTAAAAACTATCAGATGGTTTGTCTCTGTCAACTTAATCCTGATTTCATTCTTAAACAGCAGTGTATTTACCCTAGATGAGTTTTAGCTGAAAATGAGCCCTGTCTGCGCCTTTTCGCTGCTTACCCAAACAATTCTCGATGAGCAGCTTGGCGATCGCTCATGGCAAAATTTTAAGTAAACTGAAGAGCTTGCCCCTTTACTTTCCCACTTCCTTCATGACTGCAACCAACTTGCCCAGCCAATACGACCCCTCCTTGACTGAAGCTAAATGGCAACAGCACTGGGAGGAAGATCAGGTCTTTAAAGCAGACCCCAATCAACCGGGTGAGCCGTATTGCGTCGTGATTCCGCCGCCCAACGTCACAGGCAGCTTGCACATGGGTCACGCCTTTGAAAATGCCCTGATCGATACGCTGGTGCGCTATCACCGGATGATCGGGCGCAATACGCTGTGGCTACCGGGAACTGACCACGCCAGCATTGCGGTGCAGACAATTCTGGAGCGGGAGTTGCGATCGCAAGGTAAAACCCGTGACGAAGCTGGGCGCGAAGCCTTCCTGGAACGGGCTTGGGAATGGAAGAAAGAATCAGGCGGCACGATTGTAGGACAACTGCGGCGGCTAGGCGTTTCCGTAGATTGGTCACGCGAACGCTTCACGATGGACGAAGGTCTTTCTAAAGCAGTCCTGGAAGCCTTCTCGCGCCTCTACAACGAAGGGCTAATTTATCGCGGCCAATATCTGGTGAACTGGTGCCCTGCCAGCCAGTCTGCCGTGTCTGACCTGGAGGTGGAAAATCAGGAAGTCAACGGGCACCTTTGGCATTTCCGCTATCCACTGACGGACGGTTCCGGTTCCGTTGAAGTCGCAACGACGCGTCCTGAAACAATGCTGGGCGATACTGCCGTAGCGGTCAATCCCAAAGACGAGCGCTACAAGCATCTAGTGGGCAAGACGCTGACGTTGCCAATTATGGGGCGTGAAATTCCGATTATTGCAGACGAATACGTCGATTCCAGCTTTGGCACAGGCTGTGTGAAAATCACACCAGCTCATGACCCGAATGACTTTGAGATGGGCAAACGCCACAACCTGCCTTTCATCAACATCATGAACAAGGACGGGTCACTTAACGCCAACGCAGGCCCATTTGAGGGACAGGATCGGTTTGAGGCAAGGAAGAACGTGGTAAAGCGCCTGGAAGAGGAAGGCTTCCTGGTGAAAGTAGAGGACTATCGCCACACAGTGCCCTATAGCGATCGCGGCAAAGTCCCCATCGAGCCGCTGCTGTCTACCCAGTGGTTTGTCAAAATTCGCCCTATGGCAGACGGAGCGTTGGAATTTCTCGATCAGCAGGATGATCCCGTTTTCGTACCCGAACGCTGGACGAAGGTGTATCGGGATTGGTTGGTTAGCCTGAAAGACTGGTGCATTTCTCGCCAGCTCTGGTGGGGGCACCAAATTCCCGCCTGGTACGCAATCAATAGAACTGACGGTCAGATTACCGATGACACGCCCTTTGTCGTCGCCACCAGCGAAGCAAATGCTTGGGAGCAAGCACGACAGCAATTTGGCGATGACGTTCAGCTTGCTCAAGACCCTGATGTGCTGGATACCTGGTTTTCATCCGGTTTATGGCCCTTCTCAACTATGGGCTGGCCTGAGCAAACAGCCGACCTAGAGCGCTACTACCCCACCACAACGCTGGTTACAGGATTTGACATCATCTTTTTCTGGGTGGCGCGGATGACGATGATGGCAGGGCACTTTACTGGAAAGATGCCGTTCAGCACGGTTTACATTCACGGTCTGGTGCGGGATGAAAACAACAAAAAGATGTCGAAGTCAGCAAATAACGGCATTGACCCGCTGATTCTGATCGACAAATACGGCACTGATGCACTGCGCTACACGCTGATTCGAGAAGTAGCGGGTGCAGGGCAAGACATTCGCCTGGAATATAACCGCAAGACCGACGAATCGGTTTCAGTCGAGGCATCGCGCAACTTTACCAACAAGCTGTGGAATGCTTCTCGGTTTGTGATGATGAATCTGGACGGCAAAACGCCAGAGCAATTAGGCAAACCTCAGGCGGATGAGTTGGAATTGAGCGATCGCTGGATTCTCTCCCGCTACAACCAGGTAGTTCGTCAAACTCGCGACGACATCGACAACTACGGTTTAGGAGAAGCCGCCAAAGGACTGTATGAGTTCATCTGGGGCGATTTCTGCGACTGGTACATTGAGCTGGTTAAGTCCAGACTGTTCAAGGCACAGTCGGCAGAAGTCAGCTCAGCCGAACTGAAATCCAGGGAAATTGCTCAGCAGACGCTGGCCCATGTGCTAGACGGCATCCTGCGGCTGCTGCATCCGTTTATGCCGCACATCACCGAGGAAGTTTGGCATACGCTCACGCAGTCCGAAGAAAATCGGTACTTGGCACTTCAGGCTTACCCTGAAGTAGACGAAAGCCTGATTGATGCTGACCTGGAAGCGCAGTTTGACCTATTGATTGGCACCATTCGCACGGTTCGCAACTTGCGGGCTGAAGCAGACATCAAGCCAGGGGTAAAGATTCAAACGAACTTGCAGACAGAGAGCGATCGCGAACAGCAAATCCTTACCGCAGGGCAGGACTACATCAAAGACCTCGCCAAAGTTGAGAATTTGACCATTGAAGCGATCGAACGTCCTGTGGTTCCACGTCCGCTCAAATCTAGCACCCAGACACTCAGTCCGTACCGCAAACCGGCGATCGCTCTGGGATTAATTCTGGCGCTGCTGATTGTCGTCAAAGTTACACTGGGTGTGCTGGATGCTGTAGATAGCCTGCTGCTGATCTCGCCCTTCCTGGAGCTGATTGGGTTAGGGTATACCATCTGGTTTATCTACCGCTTCTTGATCCGTGCGACCGACCGTCAGGGCTTTGCCGAACAACTCGACGCAGTGACAGCGCAAGTTGCAGGCAAAATGTCGTCATCTTCCAATCCTCAAGAGCCTCTGCCACAACCCATAACTCCCACCCAAACGCTGACGGTCGAAAAGCTGCCCCAGCAGCAGATGATCGCCGGAGTCGTGGGCACGGTGCAGGTTCTCATTCCGCTGGAAGGCGTAGTGGATGTAGAAGCGCTGCAAGCTAAGCTGAAAAAGGATTTAGCGAAAGCAGAGTCCGAAAGCCAGATCCTGCGCGATCGCCTCAGCAATCCTAAATTTGTTGATAAAGCTCCGGCAGATGTGGTTCAGGCAGCCAGGAATTCACTCGCTGAGGCGGAGAAGCAGGCAGAGATTTTGCGCGATCGCATCAGCCGTCTCTAACCCTGTGATGGTTGTGGCTTTCACTGAGTAGGGTTAGTCTTCAGAAAACATCAGGCTCCCTTAATAAATTCAGTAAGCCACACCATTTAATCCGGATCAGGTCCCGCTAAGGTGTTAAAGGGTGGTTGTAAGCATCAGGTAATTCCCCTGCTTCTTATAAATGGCTTCCCTCGACTCCACTCGAATATCTTCACAGAATCGAGACATCTTTAGCTGGGTGTCAGACAAGATATGAAGATATACTGTCATTCAAGAATTGGTTAATCTTGTTGCTGAAATGCTCTATTTGGCTCAGGTGCAGGAAAAAGACGCTGTCGGCAAGACGAAACTGCAACTGCTTGCATACCAAAAAGCCGAACATGCCTGGGCAATTTTCTCTGAAGAAGATAATACTGTCTATGCAGAGGGATGTGATCTGGGTAAAGGGGCACTTTTACTGGTTCAGCTGAATGATTTGCGACAAGTTGAAAACATCCAGGATGCAGCAGACTGGCTGACTGAAATCATTCAGCAATATCTAGCAACGGGTGTAACCCCAGAAATTTTGCAGCAGGAAGTACAGCGGGCCGAACAGTGGCGACAATCACTCACGCTACAGAGCCAGGAGCTTGGGCGACGTGCTCTAGAAATGGAAGCTCGGCGTGACCAGATTCAAGAGCTAGAAGAAAACCTGAAGCGAGAAAAAAAGCAGCTTGAGCTTGAAAAAAAGCAAATTCAAGACCTGTTAGAACTAAAAGCTCAGCGTGACCAAATTCTAGAGCTTGAAGAAACTTTGAAGCAAGAAAAAAACCAACTTGAGCTTGAAAAAAAGCAGCTTGAGCTGAAAGCCGCTCAGCTCAAGACCAATACTTCAGCAAACTAAGCCTAACTAAAAGCGGCGCAAAACTCCATAAATCAGCCAGATAGCCATTGCTCGGAGATAATGGCTAGCCCGAAAAGTGCCAGCAGAGGTAATCGCTTCTGGTGTGCGAAACTGTAGGCCGTTTTCATAAACTTGCCGGACTACAGCTTCGGTAATTTGAAACGCCTCATCTTTCATATCCATCTGTACCAGGAAGGCAGCCAAGCCAAAATTGATGCCTGTCCAAACTTCTAGCGGATGAGTGTCCTTGGGATTAACGGGAGAACCATCTGGTCTGACTCCATTCGCTGCGCCAAATTTGCCATCGTGAAATTTGAGGAAGCAAGCCTCGTAAACTGCTTCTAAAGCAGACCGCACACAATCGGTAGGCACAACATCAGGCAGTTTTAGCAGGCGCGCATAAAACTGTCCGCAAAGCTGATCTGCCATCACGACATCAGAACCACTGCCACTATCGAGACGGTAGTACTGCCCGTTCCAGAGCTTCTCCTGATAGAGGGGGCGGGATTGGGTAAGCCAAGTCTGGTAGGTGGAAATTAGGGATTGGGAGTTGGGGGCTAGGGATTGGGGATTGGCTGGATCTGATTGCTGCAAGAGTTGACCAATGGCGATCGCCGCCTCTAGTGCCGCAATCCACAGTCCGCCACAGTAAGCGCTAACTCCCTGTAACCGCCAGTCATCGAAGGTTTGGTCGGGCGCACCAGAGTTTTCGGGAATGCCATCGTTATCCAGGTCAAAGGTTTTGAGGTAGGCGATCGCCCGCTCAATTGCGGGCCAGCACTCTATCAAAAATTCATAATCCATACTACCCGTTAAAACAAAATTTCGGTAAACCTGCAAAACGAAGTCACAGCCCAAATCCTTCCACAGGTTGCAGTCTTGATAGCTAGTGTAGTTAGTCTTTTCCCAAGGATGTTCGTTGGGTGCGCCCAAGTCATGGGGCGTAGCGTTTTCAGCTTTGCGAACGGCGATCGGACTTTCTGCCCCAATCGTGTAGTAGTAGCCAATCACACGCGGCGTATCGTCTGCTGCCGGAATAGCTCTCGCAAAAGCTCTCAGCACCGATTTGTCTAGCTCCGGCCAGAGCATCATTAGCGCAAAAGAACCGTAGAGCCTCACATCCAGGCTTTCATACCAACGGTAGTCAAGACATTCCAACACCGCAAACTGACCTACTGGATCGCGATCGCTTGCTGCACTCCAGAGCGTCCCGCCGCTAGTCAAGTCATAAAGCTCATTAAACAGCGCCATCTTGAACCAGTCGGGCAAATCCTGGTCATCCAAAATCGGCTGCTGCCAAGTCTGAATTTGCTGCTGCCAAGTGGGGTATAAGTCGAGAGCAGTCTGAGCGATCGCCCAGGCATTCTTGCCGCTAGTTCCAAAGAAGTCTGTGTAGCGACGAAAATAATTAATCCCAGTGGCAAACTCCGTTACTGGAAAATCCCAACTCAACACAAACGGAATTTTTCGGGTTTCACCTGGAGCCAAAGTAAAACGAACGGCGATCGCCACACCAACCTGCTCACCATCGGCAGCCGGAGTTTGATCATCTACACTTTGCAGCGAACCATCTTTAGAGAATGACTGCCAGAGTTCTGCTCCATCTCCAGCCGGGTTCCAGCGAGTATTGTAAAAGGCTTCTGCATTAGGTGTTAGGGTAGCGATCGCCCACTGTCCATCGCCTTCTTGAGGTGTTTCCTGGCGATCGGATTGATCCATCAAGCAGCATGCAAAGTGGCGATCGCTTTTCCACTGGTTAAAATTGCCGTTGCTCTCACCCAAACGCGGCTGATATTGATAAACCGGGCTACCGTCATCCCGCACCTGCACCTTGGGCGACTTGAGCATATTTGTAAACCAACCCGCCATATTTTGCCAGGTCAGCATAATGCTAAGCGTTAACGGTTGGTCGGTTGGATTGTGTGCCGTCCACTCAAAAATGGCGATCGGATAGCTCGTCTCCTGATAATTCTTTGCCCAAACTGGCGAAAACTGTTCACAAGCCAGCGTCGCCTGAAACACATTCTGATAAACAAACCAGCTTCTCGGATAAAGCGCATGATACTCTCCTGTCGTGCTGGTTCCCGCCCGATCGGGATACCACTGCCACGCGCTCAAACTTCCATCGTCAGGCAATTGAGTACAGAGCGCATAAGCCTCAGCAGTTTGACCCTCTGCTTGTTCAAACACACTGAATTGGCAAGCGGGCATCGATTGAAACACGTGCTCTCCGCCATCAATGTGCCAGAGATTAAAATCTCCTCGCGAAGAACGACCAATACAGCCAGCCCCAAACCCACCCAAAGGCATTCCATGCCAGGGACCGTCGTCCAAATTACTCTCGTAGCGAACCCTATAGGGCAATTTCCACCCCTGACCAATCGGACGCTTCCAGGAACAGGCAGGAATTTCAGCAGGCAAATGCAAATTTTTCATCCCAAAATTCTACCGCCCAACCTTCCCTTCCTCTTCAACATTGCTTAACAATTGAGTGATTTTGAACGCAAAGCTGAAAGTTTACATTCAAAATCATCCCAAGAATAAGCAAGCCTTGCTCATCCTTCATCTCTTATCTCTTCCTCTCCCCTCTCCTGCAACGATTGCCATCCCGCCAACCACAACTCCCTATCCTTAAGCTGTTTTGCATTCAGCCAAAAGCGAACCGATGGGTCACAGGCTGCAACCATCTCAGCAAACACCCAACGTCCCTCATTTTTACGATTAACCACCTGAAAGTGCCGCCAACCCCAAGTCGTTTGTTGGGCTGTCCATCTAGAACCTACAAGGTAAGGAAATTTCTGTTTCTTAGGCATCTATCTACTTAGTGTGATGTCCCCCTCAGTGACAATGCCATATTTAGAGAACGCAGGAGAGCAAGCGTCAACAGCAGACATTGACTCAAAAATTTCAAAATATGGTCATTCTAGAACCAATTAAGTCTAAAAACTATTCCGTTCCTCGACCAGAGGGAGTATGGCTACTGGGTGTTCTGCTTTCAATGACAGGTATTGTACTGATGGGTGTGGGTGGCTTCACAACCTTAACCTGTCACCGTCAAGCTTCGCTTATGGCAGACACGACTTCCGACGGAGTCTGTAAGCTAACAACCTATAGACCTCTCGCCTCTACCACTCAAGAAATAGCGCTAACCGATTTACACGAAGCAAAGCTGGCACAACTACACCGCCATCATTACCACGTTGGCTATCAAGTTGTTTTGCTTACCCATGCAGGCGAAATTCCTTTGACCAGCTCTTCCCCAACACAACGAGACTGGAAAACTGAGGTAACGGAAGATATCAACCGATTTCTCCAAACTCCTGAGCGGGTAAAGTTGCAGCTACAGCTTGAGAACCAATCCTGGGCAGGCACCTTTGGCTTTTCACTAGCTGTAATTGGGACGGGAGCCGGACTTTTTGCTAAGCAGCTTAAAGCGCTTCAACCCAGTACAGGTACGACTCAGCAGAAATAAGCTTAAGTTGAGACATTTTTGTAGACTATTGTCCTTTTTTTGCCGAGATTCATTAGAATGGCTGAATCTGGTTAGGCTATTTATCACAACAAACTCCGCCTAAAACCTCGTTAACCTTGTAAGTATCGTTTAATTTTTAGGACACCACCCTGGCTGGACTATTATGAAACGCTGACTTTTCTAGAAAGGGCGATACCAATTAGCACCTTTCGCAACAAGAATTCAGATCAAGGCGTGCAAATTTTGTGAGAAAAGCTACAATCGGAGACATCTTTGCGAAACTCGCAGGGCAAATTACATCTTGGTGCCTCTACCCGATGCTAAATGTCTTGGGAGAAGTATGCCTTGTTGATTACTGTGTGCTAAATCCAAAGCACTGGTTCTCTTGCTGATTGGTATGGGCGAGAACGAAATCCCCGCCTACACTAAATTAGAAATCTGAATAGCAAGAGTCCAATTATCGTCTAAGAAAATTCATGAACATTCCTCCATCAAAAGAGGCAGTTCATGTTATCCTTCTGTTTTTTACAAGCCTTTGACTTTTGACCTAAGGAGCATGAGGAGCGCGGCATGACCCAGGCTAACGACGTACTCGAAACCATTGACCAGCCCGAAAGCGAGCTAGAGCTTTTGATTGAGGACGGAGATGATCGAGACGAAATCTTTGATGCTCAGCCTGATGAAGAGGATGGAAAGGTCACTAAAGGAAAGACCAACCGTCGTCGGGCACAAGCAAAAAAGAAACACTACACTGAGGATTCGATCCGGCTCTATTTACAGGAAATCGGTCGAATTCGACTCCTGAGAGCAGACGAAGAAATTGAACTTGCTCGTAAGATTGCAGATTTACTTGAGCTTGAAAGAATTCGTGAGCAGCTTGTCCAGGATCTGGAGCGTGAGCCTTTCGACAAAGAATGGGCTAGCGCGGTTGATATGCCTCTCCCTGCTTTTCGGCATCGCCTGCATGTAGGTCGCCGGGCAAAGGACAAGATGGTTCAGTCAAACCTGCGATTGGTGGTTTCGATCGCCAAAAAGTACATGAACCGGGGTCTTTCCTTCCAGGACTTAATTCAGGAAGGCAGCTTAGGTTTGATTCGGGCGGCTGAAAAGTTTGACCACGAAAAGGGTTACAAGTTTTCCACCTACGCAACCTGGTGGATTCGTCAGGCAATTACACGGGCGATCGCTGATCAATCTCGTACCATTCGTCTTCCCGTCCACCTCTACGAAACCATTTCTCGAATTAAGAAAACTACAAAATTGCTTTCTCAAGAAATGGGACGGAAGCCTACCGAGGAAGAAATTGCAACTCGGATGGAAATGACGATTGAGAAACTGCGCTTTATTGCTAAGTCGGCTCAATTGCCCATCTCCCTAGAAACTCCGATCGGTAAGGAAGAAGATTCTCGCCTGGGCGACTTTATCGAGTCTGATGGTGAAACCCCTGAAGATCAAGTTTCTAAGAACTTGCTGCGGGAAGACCTGGAAAGCGTTTTGGGCACCCTGAGCCCGCGTGAGCGTGATGTGTTGCGCCTACGTTATGGTCTAGACGACGGACGGATGAAGACCCTGGAAGAAATCGGTCAAATCTTCAACGTCACCCGTGAGCGGATTCGTCAGATTGAAGCAAAAGCGCTTCGGAAGTTACGTCATCCAAACCGCAACAGCGTTTTGAAGGAATATATCCGTTAAGAACTTGTCTGGAAGTAGGGAGATGTACCTCCCTATTTGACGTTCCAAGGAATAAAAAAGTGCCCCTACATTCGTGGGGGCACTTTTCTTGTAGCTTTGCAATTACCTGACTTGCAGTGCAAGCAGCGCCTGGATAGACACTACATCAGTCCCCAAAAATGAAGCACACCTTGACCAGAGACATATTCAAGGATGACAGCAGAAGCGAAGCCGATCATCGCTAGACGACCGTTCCAAGTTTCGGCTCCACGAGTGAAGCCCCAGTTCCATGCGTTGCGGTTATCGTTCTGCATAACTTGAACTCCAATTTGCAATAGTTCGCCGACCTTTGTTAACTAATGTAACCACCAGCTTTGTAAGTCGCAACAATCTACCGGGCAGCTTCATGCATATTTCGTCTACAAGTGCTTTAGATGAAAATGCGCTTTGGTGCAGTGTGTGCAAGATCGGAGAGTGCAAAATTGGAGAACTGGATCGGGAGTAGTCTAATGGTGGGCGATCGCCTCTCCCGTCCGGGCGTCAAATACGTGGATTTTGTCGGTGGCGATCGCTAGCCATAGTTCTTCTCCCAACCTGACCCTTCGGTCTGGCTCGACTCGCGCTCTTAAAACGGTTGGCTCAGATGGAGTAGCAGATTCGATTAAATTTAAGACCAGTTGAGTCTCATTACCCAGCGCTTCAAGCCGCTCTACTCGAACGGGAATGTTTTTGGGAGCGGCAACGCTAAGGCTCAGGTGTTCGGGACGGATGCCAAGTGTGAGCGATCGCCCATCATATTGACTCAGTGCAGTTTCCCAGCTTTGAGGGAGAGTTAGCCGAAACTGCGGATGGGTTATCAGGAGCGGTGCCTTGACCTGAACGGGCAAAAAATTCATCTGCGGTGAACCGATGAACTCTGCCACAAACCGATTGGCAGGTCGGTTGTAGAGTTCTAGCGGCGCAGCAATCTGCTGAATTTGTCCAGCGTTCATCACGGCAATGCGATCGCCCATCGTCATGGCTTCAACCTGATCGTGGGTGACGTAAATGGTTGTGGTACCCAGCTTGCGCTGAAGGTTGACGATTTGGGCACGGGTTTCGGTACGGAGCTTGGCATCCAGGTTAGACAACGGCTCGTCCATCAAAAACACTTGAGGGTTTCGTGCCATTGCCCGTCCCAAAGCAACCCGCTGTTTTTGTCCGCCTGAAAGCTGTTTTGGCAGGCGATCGAGCAGCGGTTCAATTTGCAAGATTTGGGCAACGGTGCGAATTCGTCGATCAATTTCCCGCTCCTGCTGCGACCAGTAGCGCAATTGTTTTGGCAGGGGACGGGTAAGCGTGGTCAAAAAAGTTTCTGTCCAGGCAAAGCGATTGGTTTGAGCTTCGGCATTTAGAGTTTGAGATGAAGCAGAGTTGTGCACTGCCTTCGTACGGCGTAGCCCAAATGCCAGGTTGTCGTAAACCGTCATGTGGGGATAGAGCGCATAGTTTTGGAACACCATGGCGATGTCGCGTTGCTTGGGCGGCAGGTCATTGACCTGGTGATCGCCTACCCAGATATTGCCACCCGTTACTTGCTCCAATCCGGCAATCAGTCTCAGTAGAGTACTTTTGCCACAACCGGATGGTCCCACCAACACCATAAATTCGCCATCCTTGACCTCCAGGTTGATGCGTCGTAAGACATTCACCATTGAAGCGGTCGTTGGCGTTTCAGCCAGTGCTTCTTCGACAGGCGGCACGAGAGCGCCTGCCGCCACAAAGCTAGTTTGTCTGCTTTGATGCCGGAGAAAACTTTTGTAGACGTTCTCTAGAACAACCTGCGCCACAGTGAACCCACGCTTAGTGTTTAGTGTTTCAGCTTATTTTCCCCTATTGCTTCAAAAAATAGCCTTGCTGTCTGAAAAGTAGTAGCGGCATCTATCTGAATAACCTGATAAAACCTCTCTTTAGGGGGGTCAACCCTTATACACATGGCCGGACGAGTTCACCTGAATGAGTGCTTACACTGAGAGGTGATTCAGCTATTGTGAGGGTGCAACTTGATAAGGCCGGTTACGGAAAGCGTTACGAAGCGGCTGAATCTAATTTAGTTGAGTTAGTCTCACAGTTCTGGCAGGTAAAAATTGAGTCTAACGCCAGCCAAGACTTGAGCAAACCGACCACTAGTTTCATTCAAAATGCGATCGAATTCATTACGTGCTTCTACATTTTTTGCTGATCAGACGGAAATTGAGGCGGAGATTCTAAAGAATCATTCTCATTCGGCTGTTTGAGCAAAAAGCTACCGATCAGGGTGTCACTTTGGTGTTTAACATTCGCTTTTTAGGAGTGACCCATGCTTCTCATGGAAAAGAAACTGCTTACCGGCGCAAGAGCAGAGGACGAAGGTTCTGGTTTGTGTCTGGTGATTCAGCTTGGAGATGGAATTAGAGTGCAGTATGCCGTTGAGAATAAGCAAGAGGCGGTTGCCCTCTACACTTACTATTCTCAAATGCACCCGCACCTAAGCCACCAAATTTCCCAGAAGTAATGATTTCGAGCGATCGCAGCTTTAACTAGAATTTCTCATCTAGAGCTTTTCACTAAGACTCTTCAGAGTCCATGCCATCGCTTTGCTCATCAGTTCTGGACGACACAATCGTTGCGGTCACGACTTTTTCACGCTTGTTGGACTTAAAGAGGCGATCGCCCCCGCCATCTTTGCCCTGTACCGCAACCTTTGCTAAAGGCAACAGCACCAATCGATCTGCGTCTGTTAGCAGCGTCGCGTCTGTTCCCGGTAGAGCAGGGGTAATTCCGGCTAACGTATCGGTCTTAGTGGCAAACTGGATTGCCTGAAGTCCCAAATCTCCACAGTTAGCGAGCCGCAAGGCGCTAACAGGCATTCGTTTTCCATAGCCGTTAGCCGAAACCAGGAAGACTTCATCCTTGACTTGGAGTGCTACACAGCCAACCAGCCTTTCTTGCTTGCCTAATCGAATTGCGGCTGAGCCTTGTGCAGTACGGCTTTGAACTGGGATCTGCTGATCACTCACTTCAAATCGCAGCATTCGACCACCTGACGTTGCCAGAACAAGATGTTCTCCGGCTTCGACGGGAATGACGTACAGTAGCTCGTCGCCCTCTTTGAGTTTGAGAGCAGTCAGTCCACGTCCAGTCAGGTTAGCAAACTCCGAGAGAGGCAGGCGTTTGATTCTGCCTTGACGGGTCAGCATGATCAGGTCGTGATTGGCGATCGCCTCAGACACAATAAACTGATCAATGATGGTTTCTGGATCACCATGAGCTGCCGATGGCAAAAGCGTAATCAGTGGCGTTCCCTTGGAGTTTCTAGGCGTTTGGGGAATGTCGCCCACTAGAGTGGTATAAGCTTTACCGCTGCGAGTCAGGATCAGTAGTTCTTGCTTGGTCGTTGCAGTCTCTACCTTAACGGTGAAATCTCCCTCGATTAGCGTTGCGCCATTCTGAGTTTCCTGAGACTGCTGTCGCTTATAGGCTCTTGGAGTCAAGCGACGGACATAGCCTCGGTGGGTAAATTCTAGAACGACTTCTTGCTCAGTCTCGACCTCTGCAACTGTCGTTTCTGCCAGACGCTTTGATTCTTTAGCTCGTTCTGCTTCGGTTTGAATGCGGGTACGGCGTTGGTCAGTGTACTTGCGTTTGAGAGTACGCAGGTCTTTTTTTAGCGCCTTGAGCAACTCTCGCCGATTGTTGAGCAGTTCGCGTAGCTCTTGCATTCGCTGAGTCAGTTGGTCAAAATTGTCTTGCAGTTTTTGCCGCTCTAGGCCAGTGAGACGGCGCAGAGGCATGGCAAGAATCGCGTCAGCTTGGCGATCGCTAAACTCAAATCGCTCTTGAAGCGTCAGCTTAGCTGTGCTGCCGTCCGGCGCGTTCCGCAAAATTTCAATGACTGCATCCAGATTCTCCAGAGCAGTTAGCGAACCTTCCAGTAAGTGAACTTCGCTTTCAGCTTTTTGCAACTCATAGGTGTACTGACGAGTGAGCGTTTCTTCCCGAAAAGTGAGGAAGTGCTGCAGCAAGTCGCGCAGGGTCATCTGGCGAGGCTGCCCGTCCGTCAGAGCCAGCAAAATTACGCCAAAGTTGCTCTGGAGAGGCGTGAGTTTGTAGAGTTTGTCAAGAATTCGCTGTGCTTGTGCTTCACGCTTGAGCTCAATTACAACGCGCATTCCGTCGCGATCGCTCTCATCTCGAATGTCGGCGATTCCCTCGATTCTGCCTTGGTTAACTAACTCAGCAATTTTCTCAATCCAGGCAGCTTTATTCACCTGGTAGGGTAGCTCCGTGATGATGATCGCATTCCGGCGGTGCCGCCCTCGACCCACCTGCACATCCTCAAACTGAGCAATTCCTCGAATGGGAATGCTGCCTCGTCCGGTCAGGTAGGCTTCTCGAATGCCTTCAGTACCGACAATTTCCCCACCCGTGGGAAAGTCTGGTCCGGGAATCAGCGAGAGCAACTGTTCGTCAGACAAATCGGGGCGATCGATCAGCGCAATTAAACCATCAATCACCTCTCCCAAGTTGTGAGGCGGAATGTTGGTCGCCATACCTACCGCAATGCCAGAGGAGCCATTCAGTAGCAGGAAAGGCAATTGGGCTGGCAGGACGATGGGTTCTTGTTGAGAGTTGTCGAAGTTGCCAATGAAGTTAACGGTCGCTTCCCCAATTTCGGTCAGCAGCGCTTCGTTGCCAATGGAGGCAAGCCGCGTTTCGGTGTAGCGCATTGCGGCTGGCGGGTCGTTGTCTACCGAGCCAAAGTTGCCGTGACCTGCCAGCAGCGGATAGCGACTAGAGAAATCCTGCACCATTCGCACCAGGGCATCGTAAACAGCCTGGTCGCCGTGCGGGTGATATTTACCCAACACGTCTCCAACGACGCGGGCACATTTGCGGTAAGGGCGATCGGGGGTCAAACCCAGTTCGTGCATAGCGTAGAGAATGCGCCGATGTACGGGTTTAAGCCCATCTCGCACGTCGGGCAGGGCACGACCTACGATTACACTCATGGCGTATTCTAAGTACGACCGCTGCACCTCCGTATGCAGTGCGGTTGCAATTACTTGTCCTGAGGGGAGCATGTCAAGCTGCTTAGCCATGAGTTCTTTTCCTTCTGAAATTCCGAATCACTTGTCCTGTAACTGTCCTACAAGCTCAGTAAGCTAATTTAGGCGATCGCAAACAATAGGTCTGTGTAAATATCTTGCAAAGATAGAGATTAAGGTATAAAGGGTTGGCTAGTTTCACTAACTTGGCTGAGCGGTTTAAGGTAAATTTCGCAGTAGTATCAAACCGTAGGGCTTGAACATGCTTCATCCTGAGATTAACTAAAAAGGAAAGCGCCATGAAAACTGTTTTAATTGTGGAGGATGACTTGATCAATGCTCGTGTTTTCTCCAAGATTTTGACCAAACGCGGTGGATTAGCGGTTAAGCATACAGAAAACGTGGATGAAGTCATGGAAATTGCCCACGCTAGGGGAGCAGATATCATTCTGATGGATGTTTCTCTGTCTCGCAGTGTTTACCAGGGTAAACCTGTAGACGGCATTAAAATCACCCAGATGTTGAAGGCTGATCCTCAAACCGCTAGCTTACCAATCATTCTGGTCACTGCTCACGCAATGGAGGGCGATCGCGAAAACTTTTTGAAGCAGAGCGGTGCTGATGACTACATCTCCAAACCCGTAGTAGATCATCAGAAATTTGTTGATCAGATCGTGGCATTGCTACCTAACGAGTAAGTACCCTTGTACTATTTTGCCAAGATTTTGGCAACTTATTGGGGCAATTTCAGGAAACTCCAGGGCAATCGTACAAGTCAGCTTGAATAACGCAATAAACCTGAAAAAGATTTGAGAGTGAGGATGACAATTTGAACGGGTATCGTCGGCTGTGGCTGACAGTTCTCTTAGGGGTGGGACTGGCAGTGGCACTGATTGGACATTCTTTGCCCCCAGTTAGCGCTCAATCTACCCTTCCGTTCACCTCTCCCACAACAGAACTGCGCGGAGTCTGGCTAACTAACATTGACAGCGATGTTTTGTTCTCCAGAGAAAACCTGGGGCGAGCAATTCAACGATTGAAGCGGCTGAACTTTAATACGATCTATCCCACCGTTTGGAATTGGGGCTACACGCTTTACCCCAGTCGGGTGGCAGAACGAGTCGTGGGGCGATCGATTGATCCGCATCCAGGACTTGCTAGAAGAGACATGTTGGCTGAAGCCGTCATTCGGGGTCATCGGCGTGGAATGACCGTGATTCCCTGGATTGAGTTTGGGCTGATGGCACCCGCAGACTCCGATTTGGTTAGTCGTCATCCTGATTGGGTGACGAATCGGCTGGACGGCAGTCAAATCATCTACGAAGGAACTCACCCGCGAGTTTGGCTCAACCCGACTCACCCAGAAGTGCGGCAAATGCTGCTGGATCTGGTTAACGAAATTGTCACCAACTACGACGTAGACGGTATTCAGTTTGATGACCATTTTGGAATGCCCGTGGAGCTAGGGTATGACCCTTACACCGTGCGGCTTTACCAGCAGGAACACGGGGGCAGTTTGCCGCCTAATGATCCTCATGATTTAGAGTGGGTCAGATGGCGAGCAGATAAGATTACTAGCTTGATGACTGAGGTTTTCCGCACGGTCAAAGCGCGAAAGCCACGCGCTATCGTTTCTTTGTCGCCTAACCCCTGGGAATTTGCCTACGAAACATACTTGCAGGATTGGTTCACCTGGGAGCGGCGAGGGCTGATCGAAGAGCTAATCGTTCAGGTCTATCGAGATGATTTTGAGCGGTTTACGAGTGAGCTACAGCGTCCAGAAATTCAGCTTGCCAAATCTCACATTCCTGTTGGTATTGGCGTTTTGACTGGGTTGAGAAATCGTCCGGTCAGCATGGAGCAAATTCAAACTCAGGTACAGGCTGTCCGAGAGCATCAGTTTGCTGGCGTTTCGTTCTTTTTCTATGAAACGCTGGGCGATCGCGATGCTGACTTTCGTTCACTATTTCGCCAGCCTGTAACTCGTCCTAGAGTGGGCTAGTGCCTTCTTACAAAGAGAGGGCGTGGGCTTAGCCCACGCCCTC
>NZ_JACJPC010000116.1:0-6719 GCF_014695875.1 Leptolyngbya sp. FACHB-541
GGAAGGGCACCCCGCGTCGCGGGGTGCCCTTCCATCTGTAGCCCTAATTTTTGGAATTGGTATTACCACTTGTGCCAAAGGCTTCGAGGTATTTTAGCCCTGAGCCTGTGTTAAACAGAACCACGCGTTCATCCCGATCGACCTTGCCCTGATCAATGAGTTGTTGCAGTGCAGGGATGCAAGCTCCTCCTTCCGGTGCTGCAAAAATGCCCTCAGTCTTTCCAATATCTTTTACTCCAGTCAACAGAGCGTCATCGGTCACTGCGATCGCAGTTCCATCACTCTGACGCAAAATATCTAGCATAATGAAATCTCCGATCGCCTTTGGAACTCGCAACCCAGAGGCAACGGTATGGGCATTGGCAATTTTTGCTCCCACGGATAAGCCCGACTCAAATGCCTGGGCGATCGGGGCACACCCTGCTGCCTGTACACTCACCATGCGTGGACGGTGAGTTCCAATCCAGCCCATCCGCTCCATTTCATCAAAGGCTTTCCACATGCCGATCAAGCCCGTTCCACCACCCGTTGGATAAAGAATCACATCCGGCAGTTCCCAACCAAACTGCTCTGCTAGCTCGTAGCCCATTGTTTTCTTGCCCTCTACCCGATACGGTTCCTTCAGGGTAGAAACCTCAAACCATCCCTCTGCGGCTTTGCGTTCTGCAACAATTCGCCCACAGTCGGTGATTAATCCATCTATCAGGGTGACGGTTGCCCCGGTTTGCTGGCATTCAGTGATGTTGGCGATGGGAGTATCTTGTGGCATAAAGATAAAGGCTTCCAGTCCCGCCTTCGCAGCATAGGCAGCGAGTGCACCCGCAGCATTTCCCGCTGAGGGAACGGCTAGCTTTCTCACGCCTAACTCTTTTGCCATTGACACCGCAGCCGTCATTCCTCGTGCCTTGAAAGAAGCAGTCGGGTTTTGCGACTCATCTTTGATGTAAAGATGCTTGAGTCCCAACAGTTGCCCTAATTTTTCTGCCTTGAGTAATGGAGTCATTCCTTCGCCTAAGCTCACCTGATTGGCAGGATCATCAACAGGTAACACTTCGGCGTAGCGCCATAGCGTTGGCGGGCGATCGCGCAAAACTTCGTGCGTCAGTGAGTGTGCAGCGCGATCGAGATCATAAGCAACCATCAGCGGCTTGCCACATTCACAGAGGTTGTAGAGGCGACGGGGCGGATAATGGTTGTTGCAGGATGAGCAGTACAGATGGGTTACATTCATTGGCTTAACTGTATTAAGAAGTTTAAGTAAATGAGGCAACAGTTGAGTACAGGTAATTACTGTGGCGTGAATACTTTAACTCACCTAAGTTACCTGGTCTAATTTGGCAAAACTTGAGATGATGGATCGACCCAGAAGATCTAAACACCCGCTAACATCAGTACCGGGAGGAGTCGAATGAGCAGATGAGTAAGGGGCACTGGAGTAGGCGAATCAGTCGAGGAGTGCCCATCATCCCAAGGCTCTTCTCAGACAAAGGATGGTGGCGGTTCTTGCAGTTTGTTCTGCTGGGACTGCTCATCACCGTTGGTCTCCATGCCGGAACTGCAGTGGGATTCCAAGAGCCTAGCAAGAGAGCAGAGAATACGGAGCAAATCAGAATTACATCAAATCCTCTTTCATCCTCTACGATTTCTTCTCCCGCTCAGCTTGTGCAGCAAGCAGAAGCCCATTACCAGGCAGGGCAACTCTCAGAGGCGATCGCGCTCTGGCAACAGGCGACAACCCGCTATGAGACGGCAAGCGATTCTCTTAATCAAGCACTGGTTCTCAGTTTTCTTGCCACTGCCTTTACAGATCAGGGACAGTGGATGCAGGCAAACGAGACGATCAATCAAGCAGTTTCGCTGCTAAATGCTCCAAACCTGGCATCCAGCCCAGATGTTTCAGCCGTTCTCGCCCAGGTTCTCACTGTTCAAGGGGAGCTACAGTTCACTCAAGGTCAAGCACTAGCAGCACTGGAAACCTGGCAACAGACCGAAACGGTTTACCATCAAACCAATGATACCAGCGGTGTCTTGGGCAGTCAGATTAACCAGGCACGGGCGTTGCAGTCAGAGGGACTTTACAGACGAGCCACAACTCTGCTCACCCAGGTAGAACAAGCCTTACAAGACCAGCCCGATTCACAGCTCAAGGTAGCCGGATTGCGAAGTCTAGGCAAGATGCTGCGGTTAGTTGGCGATTTAGCTCAATCAAGGGCGGTTTTGGAACAGAGCTTGGCGATCGCACTCGAACTCCAAGGTGAGACTCCTGAATCTGCGTCCGATATCAGCGGTATTTTGCTCAGTTTGGGTAACACAACTCGCGCTCAAGGAGAAACGGATACCGCACTCGCGTTCTATCAACAGGCAACAACTACGGCTCCCTCGCTCACCGCAAAAACGCAAGTTCAGCTGCTTCAGTTCAGTCTGTTAGTCGAAGCAGAACGATTGGCAGAGGCACAGCGACTATTGCCAGAGATCCAATCTCAGATCGCTGATTTACCCCCTGGTCGTCTAGCTATTTATGCTCGAATCAACTGGGCTCAAAACGTAATTAAATTAAGAAATAGGGAGATAGAAAGCTCAGGGGAGGCATCCTTCGACTTTCTTAGTATGTCAGCCCAAGATCTCGCCATTGCGGTTGAGCAAGCTCGGAGTATGAGCGATCGCCGAGCTGAATCTTATGCTCTTGGTACGTTAGGTAGCCTATATGAAACGACTCACCAGTGGAGCAACGCTAAAACTCTGACGCAACAAGCACTCAGTTTGGCGCAGTCCATTGATGCGCCTGATGTGGCTTATCAGTGGCAGTGGCAACTGGGACGAATTTTCTGTCAGAATACCCAGCCCTGCCCAGCTACAGGAGATTTGCAAAATGCAACGGCTGCCTACGCAGAAGCAGTCAAAATCTTGCAATCCCTTCGCAGTGATTTAGTTGCAATCAATTCAGATGTGCAGTTCTCGTTTCGAGAAAGTGTTGAACCTGTTTATCGACAGTTTGTGGAATTGCTCCTACAGTCTGAGAGCAACTCACCAACCCAGGAAAACCTGAAACAGGCACGTCAAGTCATCGAAGCTCTCCAGTTAGCAGAACTAGATAACTTCTTTCGAGAAGCCTGTGTCAACGTTCGCCCGGTCGAAATCGACCAAATTGATCCGCAAGCTGCTGTCATTTACCCGATTATTCTGCCCACCCAGTTTGCGGTGATTCTGGCATTACCTAATCAGCCTTTGCGCTACTACAACACTCCACTGACTCAAGCTGAAGTAGAACGCATCCTCACCCAACTGCACCAATCCCTCAGACCGACTGCCTTTCTCGAAGATTGGTTGCCTGTTGCTCAACAGGTTTATGATTTACTTCTGCGTCCGGTAGAGACTGAGCTAGCAGCCAGTGAAATTAAAACTCTGGTGTTTGTGCCTGATGGCTTGCTGCGAAGTTTGCCAATGGCAGTGCTCCACGACGGTCAGCACTACCTGATTGAAAACTATGCAGTGGTATTCAATCCGGGCTTACACCTGCTGCAACCCGAACCGCTCGAAAATCTGCAATTGCGTGGACTGCTGGCAGGATTAAGTCAAGCTCGCGAGGACTTTCCAGCGCTGCCGAACGTCACAGTTGAAATTAATCAAATCGAAACGGCCCTTTCGGCTCAGGTGTTACTCGATCAGTCATTTACTAATGAAGCATTTCAAGCCCAGATTGATTCTACTCCGTCGCCAATTGTGCATCTAGCCACGCACGGTCAGTTTAGCTCAAATGCAGATGATACATTCATTTTGACGTGGAATGGACGTATCAACGTTAGACAATTAGATCAACTGCTTCGGACTAGGGAGGGTAATCTCAACCCAATCGAACTGTTAGTATTGAGCGCTTGTCAAACGGCAACGGGTGATGATCGAGCGGCCCTGGGAATGGCAGGAGTAGCAGTGCGATCGGGGGCACGCAGCACGCTTGCCTCATTGTGGTCGGTTAGCGATCGCTCCACCGCATTGTTGATGATTGAGTTTTACCGAGAGCTAGGACAGCCAGGGATGACCAAAGCTGAAGCTCTACGTCGGGCTCAGGTTGCTTTGCTGCAACAACAGGATTACGCCTCCCCTTATTACTGGTCACCGTTTGTGCTTTTAGGCAATTGGCTCTAGAAGTTAAGCGACCGCATTTATCCTATGTGGACAACCCTAAGACAGCAAATTTGGCGATGGCGCGGAGTCCTCATCACCGCTCCTAGTGTTGCCGGAGGATTGCTGCTGCTGCGATGCTTGGGTGCACTCCAGTTTATGGAGCTAATGGCGCTTGATCAACTGTTTCGCCTGCGTCCCTTTGAACCGGTTGATTCACGAATTATCCTCGTGACCATAGATGAATCAGACATCAAACAACTTGGACAATGGCCAATGTCCGATGCAGTGTTAGCTCAGTTGATTCTATCCATTAAACAACAACAACCCAGAGTCATTGGACTGGACATCTTTCGAGATTTACCTGTAGAACCAGGACACTCTGAGCTGATCAATGTTTTTACCTCTACCCCTAACCTGATTGGAATTGAGAAAGTGATTGAAACAGCTCAAGGTGAAGTGGTTCAAGCACCACCAGCCTTGGAGCAGCATAATCGAGTCAGTGCTAGCGATCTTCTCTTAGATACCGATAGTACAGTTCGCCGCAGTTTGCTGTACCTCAGCAATCAAGATGGAAAATCGATCGCGACTCTAGGAACACAATTAGCTCTGGTGTATCTCAAGGAAGAAGGCATTCAGCTTGAAACAATCAACCTCACCAAAGGACAACTCCGGTTAGGTCGAGCGGACTTTACTTCCTTACGTCCAAATGATGGCGGTTATGTAGGTGTTGATGCCGGTGGATATCAAATTCTGTCAAACTTTCCAAAACTCCAGGACCATTTTCGCACCGTCTCAATAACGGAAGTATTGCAAGGACGCATACCCCAAGATTTGCTGCGCGATCGCATTGTGCTGATTGGATTAACAGCCGAGAGCCTTGAAGACAAATTTTTCACCTCCTACACCACTAACTCAATTGCAGCACCCGCAGGGGTTGAAGTTCATGCATTGTTAAGCAGCCAATTGCTCAGTGCTGCTTTGGATGGTCGTCCTTTATTAGATGCCTGGTCAGAGCCGCTGGAATGGCTGTGGGTTATCTTTTGGTCTACGGTTGGAGCTGTTGTGGGTTGGGTATCGCGATCGCCTCGTCAGACCGCATGTAGAGTTACTTTTTTAGGAGTTGTGCTTCTAGTCGGTGCATACGGACTGTTTTTAGTAGGGTGGTGGATTATTATCATTCCTCCCTTGCTAGCCCTCGCTGGCTCTGCCGTTACAAGCAATGGCTACCTGCTGTGGGAGAACCTGAGGGGATATGCCCGCAACCTGGAACAGAAAGTGGAAGAACGAACTGCAAAATTAGAGCAAGAAATTGTTGAACGAAAACAGGCAGAAGATACCCCGAATCAACAAAAACAGCTCCTGCAAGCGATCGTGGACCACATTCCTGCCATGATTACGCTCTACAATGCGGAGGGAAAAGTTGAATTCGTGAATCGTCAGTGTGAGCAAATCTTGGGATGGACAACTACAGATCTGCACCATATTGACCTGATTGCTGCGTGTTGTTTTGATTCGGAGCAACAGCAGCAAATTTTAGATCACATGTTATCTGCAACAGGTGCCTGGTTAGATCTCAAAATCAGAACAAAGGACGATCGCCTGGTCAACACAGCATGGGCAAATGTCCAAATTGCAGAGCGCTTATTCGTTGGCATTGGACAAGATATTAGCGATCGCAAGCGAGCTGAAGAAGCGTCGATTTTGGATGAGCGCAACCGGATGGCGCGAGAAATTCACGATACCTTAGCCCAGGCATTTACCGGTATTCTGCTGCATGTCGGGGCGGCAAGCGAGCAGATTACCAAAAAGCCAGCCTCGGCACAAACTCATTTGGAAACGGTGGAAGAATTAGCTCGAACTGGACTAGCTGAAGCGCGGCGATCAGTAGCGGCACTACGTCCTAAACTGTTGGAAGAAGGAAACTTATTTAGCGCTCTCAAACACCTGACCACTCAAATGAGAGCGACTACGAATACCAATCTCACGTGTGACATTATCGGGACTGCCTACCCTTTGCCACCCGATGTGGAAAATCATTTACTTCGCATTGGACAAGAAGCACTGACTAACGCCGTTAAGTATGCTCACGCCACTGAAATTCAGGTTGAGCTAGTTTGTGAGGAGTCACAGTGTCTTCTGCGAGTAAAGGACAATGGACAGGGATTTGAAGTGAGTCAAATTCCCCTGGGTAAAGGGTTTGGATTATTGGGAATGAGTGAACGGGTAGAGCAAATTGACGGTGAGTTAATCATTCACAGTCAACTAGGACAAGGCACAGAAATCGTTGTAATCGCGAATCGGAAGTAGATATTTTTCTCTATCTTTCACAAAATGCTCTTGGATACGAAGTCAGCCCATCTGTCGCTGCTTGTTGCGGTGATAAGCACAAAGAGTCGCATTACAAGCATTAGAAGCAACGCAAAGCAGTTTCCCTTTACACGCTAACCGCACCTCATCCACCCATTCTTTGTCCCCACTTAAGTAATACCAATTCTCTAAAGTTCAGCTACAGATAAGGCATCTAAAATAGACCGTCGCCCTACAATCGAGAAGATTACTTCTGGTGTTAAAGCATCAAGTCTCTCTTTCACCTGCTG
>NZ_JACJPC010000117.1:0-41047 GCF_014695875.1 Leptolyngbya sp. FACHB-541
CGCGTACGCGGGGCACGCTCCAAAATATCCAGCTTCATGTAGAAACGGTATAAAACAAAGCTTTTAATGGGAAAATCGTCCTGGTTTTAGAAACTGTACTAGTTCAAAAACAGTTGTTTCTCTGCTTACGGAATAAGAGGCTAACTTCTATTTTTTTGTTACGATGTATCGCCGAATGCTTTTTTGAAAGGCTGTAATTTACATTTACAGAAACATCTATAGCTGAGAAATTTACGCTGTACAAATAGCGTTTCTCCTGACAAGCATTTTCTCAAGCAACGAATTAGAGATTAGCCATACCTGGCGAGTAACTCATAACGGGCATAAATCTTTCCAGGTTTAGGTTAGAAGCAACCTGAGCAAGCTTATGCAGATCGGTGGGGTCATCTAGATGAGGAATGCAGCCCAGCACTGGTTTTTGGGTAAGTGACTGAATCAGTTTGGTGGGTGCCCAATTGGCAATTTCTTCGTCGGTACAAGGTTTAACGCAGTTGAGAATGATGCCTTTGAGGTGTACCCGAGACTGTTGAGCAAGAGCAGCGTTAGCGACAGCTTGAGAAATCGCCCCTAACCTCACAGGCACCACCAGCACCGTTGGCAGTCGCCAATCCCACGCTAAATCAGCCACAGTGGTTTCATGGGTAACCGGTGAACCCAACCCACCTAAAGATTCAACCAGGACAAAGTCTCGCTCTTGCTGCAGGGTTTGAAACTGCTGCCAGACCTTTTCAAGCTGAATTTTGCGACCTTCGCGATCGGCAGCGATCGGGGGTGCTAAAGGGGCTTCAAAGTAGAGTGGCGTAATTTCGTCGGCAGACTGCTGCAGGGTAAACAGGTGAGTATAAAGTTCGCGATCGCCCTTCCCCGACTGAAGCGGCTTCATAATACCGAGCCGCTGTGAGCTGCAATAGGTTTGCCAGTAAGCTGCCAAAGCGCTCGTTAAAACAGTTTTTCCGGCATCCGTATCGGTGCCTGCAATCAAGAGGGCGTTCAAGCGTCACTCCACTTTTAGTTAACAATTCACAATCAGGAACTATACCCTTCTGGTGCTTTAACAGAAGCCTATTCTGGTGGCGGTTCCGTGGGAGCCGTCGCACTAACGCCTAACGTAAAGTCGGTTTCGTCGGTGGATATTACTTCTACAATGTAATCGCCACCGTCCGGCACCTGGAAACCCCAGAAAACTACATTTGAGGCATCAGGCACCGGTTCACCATTGGGGAAAAGAATATTGAGGGTAGCCGCACCGTCTATAATCTCGGCGGAAAAGACTTGCCCTTCCTGTACGTTGACCAGGTAGCGTTTGGTAAGGCGATCGCTCACCGTATCGCTGACTTCTACACCCTCTGAGCCCGCCGGAAAACTCAAGCGTTGTGTATCGACCTGAGGCTCGACTGGAGTTGGGCTGGGGCTGGGTGTTGGAGTTTCAGTTGGGGTCGGGGTTGGTTCTGGTTCCGGTTCTGGAGCCGCTTCCAGGCTGAGGTCTAGTCTATAGTCGCTTTCCTCAACTCCTCGGACGGGCCTCAGCTCAAGATAGTATTCACCCGTGAAATCAAGCACTCCCTGCCACTGCTGGACTCGCTCAGCGTTGCCCTCCACCAAGTCTCCATTGGGGGCAAAGACGCTGAGCAATACTCCCTCACCCTCAATTGCAGCAGACAGAGTTTGCGCTTGCTCGGCAGACACAATGTAAGTTACAACCTCATTTTCTCTCAGCGTTCCCTCAACGCTGGTCGTATCTCCTGGCGCAAGGTTCAGCCGCTGACTGTATTCAACGGGTTCGTCGGTTGGAGTTGGGGTTGCTGTTTCAGTTGGAGTCGGCGTCGCGACAGGTGTATTGTCAGACCCATTGCGGATCGCGCTAACCACCGCAAAGGTGGTTATCAACGTGACAATTGCCAATCCGGTGACAATTCCAGCCACCGCCCAAGGATTGTCCCAGACAGAGGTTTCTGTCTGAGTTGGAATAACTGGCCCTGCAGCCCGACGGGGTGCATTGGAGCTATGGGCTGTTGGCTCTGGACGGCGACCTACTGCCACGGTTTGCATTCGAGAAGTAGGGTTGGCTGCCTGAGTTGCTGAGGTTGGGGTAGGTGGGGGTGGAGGTGGGGGTGTAACGACCGAAGGGTTGGCTAATGCCTGGAGCGCTTGCGCTACCTCACTGACAGATTGGTAGCGATCGCCCGGACGATAGCTCAGCATTCGATTCAACACTTGAGCAAAACCAGGATTTACCTTTGCCCACTGCTGCCAGTACCAGGTAAGGCTGCGATCGTCATACAATTCCTGGGGCTCTTTGCCCGTCAGCAGCACTACCGCACTAACCGCCAACGCATAGAGATCGCTATTAGGGTAAGCCCGGCCTGACTGAATTTGCTCACTCGGCGCGTACCCAATCTTGCCAACGGTGGTCGGTTGATGCTCTGTTTCCGCTGGTTGAACGCGAGTGACAATTTCTTTGACTACACCAAAGTCAATCAGCACAGGCAAATGATCCTGCTGCCTGAGAATGATGTTGTCAGGCGCAATATCTCGATGAATAATTCCTTTACTGTGAATGTGCGCCAACACGGGCAAAAGCTGCTGCATCAGTTGCAGCACCTCGGCTTCTGTAAAAGCTTTACCTTGCGCCTTCCGCTCGTTGAGTAGGGTACGGTAGGTCTTGCCTTCAACGTAGTCTTGTACGAGGAATAAACGCTGATTTTCCTCAAAGGTGGCACGAAACTGCGGAATTTGAGGATGCTGAATCTGATAAAGAATCGCGGCTTCCCGCTGAAACAGTTCCTTCGATTTATCTAAAACGTAAGCGCCACTCTGCGATGGGATGAACTCCTTCAGCGCACAGCGCTCGTTAAATCGTCCTAAATCTTCTGCCAGATAGGTACGACCAAACCCGCCTTGCCCCAAAATGCTCGACAAGCGGTAGCGATTTTGTAAAACAGTCCCGGTGGGAATGGGTGGTTGCATGACAGATGATTCACTGAGATCTCACAAACAAATAGGAACAAGCTCCGCCAAGTTAAAATTGCGGATGCTTATTGCTCCAAGATCTTGAGCGTATCGCACCAACAGCAATTCGCCAACTGACTTGCTGAGTAGTTTGAGCAACGCCAGCCCTATTGCCTTGCGAACACCTCATCATACCAGGGAAGGTCACGCCCCGCGCTGCAACCCATTCAGGCGAAACAGCAAAAATTGGGTGAACTGATCCGAGTTGAAGTTGTCATCACTCACCAGCAGCAAACTTTGACTGCCATCTGGTAACTGCGGCCCCAGCACCATACCTTCTAGGTTGTCCAGGGGAATGCCTAAATCTGCCAGGTCGAGCAACAGCCGCTTGCGAATGGGTTCGATGCTGCTCAAGTCTCCACCTAACCTGGGAATGCCGGATGTATCTGTGGCTCCACCTGTAGCCAGCTCAAAAATGCGGGCACCCGCTCCGGCAACGCCAAAAGAGTGTTCCATGCTCAGGAAATGACCGCCTTGGTCTAGCACGAGTAACTCAGTCAAACCATTCACCGTGAGCAGTGGTGGCGAATCATTGGGATAAAGATACTCCGCGATCAGCACAGGTAGCTCATTGCCAATAAGATAGTGCAGAAATCGACTGTAGTTGGGTCGTTCTGACGCTTCTGTCTCGTCTGAGTTGACGGGTCGGCGGTCTTGTTCCAGCTCTGCCTCGGTTGCAGCAAATAGGCGAAACGGTTCTAGCCAGGTCGTGCTAAAGCCTCCAGGATTGAGCGTTAGGGCTTCAAACCCAAGGTTATTTTGCACGCCCTGGGGCTGATCCTCCACAGTTTTAGGGAGATAGCGTTCTGGAATCGGCAAGTGCTGCTGCCATGCGCCTGTCGCCAAGTCAAACTCGTCTATAAATGGAGGAATGCCATCAGAGGCAACGCCTTCGCTGGAGATAAAGACCGTTTGGCGGGGAGAGAGGGCAAGCCCTTCAGGATCAATGGTGCCCTGGGCAAAGGGTTCTCCGTTTTCTCCAAGTAAGGTGGTTACTTTCTCGATTTCAACTCCAGCGATCGCCACCTCCCCAGACTCATTACTCAAATTGAGCTTGAGCGTGTAAAAGCGAGCCGGGGCAAATTCACTGCGATCGTCTGAGAGAACGTAGAAGCGATCGCCCTGCCTGTCATAGGTAAGTGCTGAAAGCCCACGCACGGGTGTGTCTTGAAACACCGTATCGGTCGGCAATCGATATTCACCTAAGAAATCAAGGGAAAGGTCTAAAAAGAGTCGCTCCTCGGCACTGACCTGAGGCAAAGTACAGCCTGCAAGGAGCAGTACTGTAAAACTGAGAAGTAGAACTCTTAGAAAAGGGAAAAACCGTTTCAACACTTTAGAAATACCCAAATGCCCCGCCGGAATGCACTGTCTGTATCTTAGCGAAACAGTGTTTTAGCGGAGGGGCGATCGCCTTCCCAACCGAGTCAGGGGTAAAGCGATTTACCATCCTAACCAACCCAAACTTGACTTCCAAGAAACTCATCTAATCTTCATAGGAAGCCATGCTGTATCTACTTTCCAACAAGACTAAGTGAAGTCGCTAGCTCGAAACTTGAAGCTTCAGTAAAAGGTGAGTGGGCATGATCCGAGATATTTCCTGTTTGAGTGCGCTGATCGTTAAGCCCCCTGATTAATCTCACACCCCTGAGTAAGGAACCCAGATATGAAGCCTCTCACTCAGATTTCATCGGCAACAATCGTTACGACTACTTTGCTCGGTGGCCTGTGCATGGGTACGCAGGCAGCGACGCTGATAGGAGAATACCTCTCAAAATCTGGCAGCAAAGTCAGTTCAAGCCTGATTTCACTTTCAGCAAATTCAGGAAATAATACAGGATTGTTCCCAGGAACTTGGGCAAATAATTCTCTACTACAAACTTATGGCGGTCATGTGGTGATTGATGCGATCGCCTCTGACAACACCGATGTCCTCTACGAAGATTTGCTTGGACTGGGACTCCAAAACGGCTCCAAATATGGCTCCCTTGTCTCTGGTTTGCTGCCGCTTGACGCAATTTCCTCAATGGACAGCTTGAGTAGCTTAAAATTTGCCCGACCCACACAGTTTCTATCTAACGTAGGGGTAACGACAAGTCAGGCTGATAGATCAATGCGGGCTGATATTGCTCGCTCGACCTTTGGGGTTGATGGAACAGGTGTGACAGTAGGTGCGCTGTCTGATAGTTACAACAACTTAGATGGTGAAGCCGCTGACATTGCTAGTGGCGATCTGCCGTCCAATGTGAACGTGCTTTTAGACCTTCCTAGTGGTGGCAGCGATGAAGGGCGTGCAATGCTGCAACTGATTCATGATGTCGCTCCTGGTGCAGATCTAGCGTTTTACACTGCATTCCTGGGGGGGCAAGCAGACTTTGCAAATGGCATTCTTGAGCTGGCCGCAAGCGGATCTGATGTGATTGTGGATGACGTCATTAACCTGGCTGAACCAATGTTTCAGGATGGCATCATTGCCCAAGCAGTTGACCAAGTCGTAGCTGATGGTATACCGTACTTCTCCTCGGCAGGCAACAACGATCGCAATGCCTACGAAAGCACCTTCAGAAACAGCAGTGTGCTTGATCCCATCTTTGGAGGTGAACTGCATGACTTTGACCCTAGCGCAGGTGTAGATCCGTTTCAAAGCATTTCGGTTCCAGTTGGCGGAGAACTCTTTATTTCCTTCCAGTGGGATTCGCCCTTTTTCTCGGTCAGCGGCGGTGAAGGCTCTCCGAACGATCTCGACATCTTTCTGTTCGATGATTTCGGCAATTTACTAGCTTTGGGGGCAGACGCAAATGAAGGTGGCGACGCGGTAGAAATCCTGAGTTTCTTTAACGACGGCTCGTTTGGCACAGACCAATTTAACCTGGCAATCTCTAACTTTTCTGGTCCCGATGCTGGATTCATGAAATATGTTGTGTTCGGTAACGCCAGCATCAGCGAGTACGACACCAATAGTGGCACTGTATATGGTCATGCAAATGCTGAAGGTGCTGAGGCGGTTGGAGCATCCTTCTACGCCGATACGCCTGAGTTTGGAACTAATCCACCTGTGTTGGAGCCATTTTCTTCGGCTGGGTCAACTCCAATTTTGTTTGATGAGAATGGCGATCGCCTCTCCACTCCCGAAGTTCGCCTCAAACCTGAAATCGTTGCGCCCGATGGCACCAATACCACTTTCTTTATTCCCGGTTTAGATGTTGAGGGTGATGGCTTCCCCAACTTCTTTGGCACCTCGGCAGCGGCTCCCCATGCGGCGGCAGTTGCAGCCTTGATGCTGGAAGCGGCACCCGGTACAAGTCCTGAGGTGATTTACGAGACGCTGGAAGAAACGGCGATCGACATGAACGCTCCCGGATTCGATTTTGACAGCGGTTTTGGGCTGATTCAAGCAGACCGGGCAGTAGGAGCCTTGATTAGCACGCCTCCTGAAGAGGTACCTGAGCCTGCGTCGGTCTTTGGGTTACTGGCAGTGATTGTGGGTGCAGGCTCACGTTTGAAGCGTAAACCGAAAGCTGCATAGAACAATTAAAAAAAGGTAGAACTTCAAGTCCTACCTTCCCTACTGCTTAGTTTTGGTTGCGTTGCTAGAGAATGTAAAGCAAGAAGAACAGCACAATCCAGATCACGTCTACGAAGTGCCAGTAGATTTCTGCTGCTTCTACGCCGAAGTGGTGTTCGCCGGAGTAGTGTTCCTTATTGCGCGATCGCCACAGCACTGCCAAAATCAAGCACAGTCCCAGGAATACGTGCAAACCGTGGAAGCCAGTCAACACATAAAAAGTGCTGGCGTACAGGTTTGTCTTTAAGCCGAATTCCAGGTTGTTGTACTCATAAACCTGACCTGCCAGGAAGATTGCGCCCATTACCGCAGTCACTAGGAACCAGGTACGTAAGCCCTTGACGTTATTCTTCTTGACTGCCACATCCGCTTGGTGAATCACAAAGCTGCTAGAAATCAGAATTAGCGTGTTGATTCCTGGTACAAGCAGTTCGCGCTCAGGAGTGCCTTCAGGTGGCCAAACAGGCGCAACCACGCGGAAGGTCAGGTACGCCAGAAACAGACCTGCGAAGATCATGCTCTCAGCACCCAGGAAGACGAGCAGTCCAAACAGACGATGGTCTGGATGTTCCTCGTGGTGAGCGGCTGCCTCAGTTTCGTGATGATAGTTGAGTGCAGTCTTAGCGGGATCAATCGTTGAACCTTGCATAAGTTTCTGATACCTACGAATGCGACTTTTAAAATTTAAGTGAGATGGACAGTGCCTACCGGACTGGGAGCAGGTAGGTTGGCACCGCCCACCATGCGCTGATTAAGGCTCTGGACTGCCAGCCCTCGCTTCTTCAGGAGGAATGAAGCCCGGAGGTGCCTCCATATTTGATTGAGATTCCTCTGGCTCCATTTCAGGATTGCGGTTACCTGAACCGTAGTCGTATGGACCACTGGTGAGTACAGGCAATTCCTCAAAATTTTCGATCGCAGGAGGTGAGGTCGTCATCCACTCAAAGGTCAATGCCCGCCAGGGGTTGTTTCCTGCCTTTTTGCCGCTAATCCAGCTCCAGCCTGCATTCGCCAGGAAGGGTAGGGTTGAAACCGCAAGAATGTAGGAGCCAATCGTACAGACCAGGTTGAGCGTTGCGAACTTAGGATCGTAGAGCGCAATCCGGCGGTTCATTCCCAGTAAGCCCAGTTCGTGCATCGGCATGAAGGTCAGGTTCATGCCAATAAAGGTGAGGATGAAGTGAACGATGCCCAGCGGCTCGTTCAGCATCCGTCCAGTCATCTTGGGGAACCAGTGATAAATCGCCGCATAGATGCCAAACACGCTGCCGCCAAACAGGACGTAGTGCAGGTGAGCCACGATGAAGTAGGTATCGTGAACGTGAATGTCAAAGGGTACCGCTGCGACCATTACGCCGCTGATACCGCCAATCACGAACATCGAAATAAAGCCCATTGCAAACAGCATGGCGCTGTTGAGTTGGATCTTGCCGCCCCAAATCGTGGCTAACCAGCCAAAGACTTTAATCCCTGTTGGGACAGCGATTACCATCGTGGTGATCATGAAAAACATGCGTAACCAGGCAGGAGTGCCACTGGTGAACATGTGGTGGGCCCAGACGATTAGACCCAAGAAGCTGATTGCGAGACTGGAGTAGGCGATCGCCCGATAGCCAAAGATCGGCTTGCGTGAGTGAACCGGGAGAATATCTGAAATTGCGCCAAACAGCGGCAAAATCATGATGTAAACCGCCGGATGCGAGTAAAACCAGAACATGTGCTGGTAAACAATCGGGTCACCGCCGCCTGTGGGGTTGAAGAATGCGGTCCCAGCCAACAGGTCAAACGCCAGCAAAATCAACGCTCCTGCTAACACAGGCGTACCAATCAAAATCAGCGCTGAAGCTGCCAGCATAGACCAGCAGAACAGGGGCATATCATTAATCCCCATGCTGGGCACGCGCATCCGCAAGATGGTCACAAAGAAATTGATTGCGCCCAAGATTGAGGAAGTTCCTAAGACCAGCAGGGTAAAGATCCAAATTCCCTCACCCACCTTGCCCGTCATTAGGCTTAACGGCGGGTAGGAAGTCCAGCCTGCTTGAGGCGCTTCCAAGAAAAAGCTGGCGATCAGTACCAGACCTGCCGGGGGCACCATCCAGAAAGCAAGGGCATTCATCTTCGGGAAGGCCATATCCCGCGCCCCTACCATCAGCGGAATCAGGTAGTTCGCCAATCCTGAACCTGCCGGGATGATCCAAAGAAAGATCATCACCGTGCCGTGAACGGTTAGCAGGTTGTTGTAAAGTTCTGGGCTAACCAAATCTGACTCTGGTGTCGCTAGCTCTGTGCGAATGGCGGTCGCCAGAACGCCACCAATCATATAAAAAATGAAAGAGGTAACCAGGTATTGAATCCCGATTACTTTGTGGTCAGTGTTAAACGTAAAGTAGTCTTGCCACTTGCGTTTCCCCGGAATCGCGCCTTCGGTCGTGGGGGTAGTAGTGGATTGCCATTCTGCTTGTGTCATAGCTGGCTGTTGTGACTCTTGGCTGTTGAAACTCTTAAACTAACGATTCATTGAGATGTGCTGGGGATGGAGTTGCTCTAATGCGGTGGCAGCATCAATTCCCATTTGATCTACAAAGGGTGCTAAGAACTCAGCATCAGAGAGGTCTTCGGAGGGAGCGATCGCTTTCATTGCAACAGCCTGATTTGGATCGTTCAAACTGGCGATTTGCTCCTGAATCCAGCCGTCATATTCTTCCTGGGTCTGGACAAACAGCTTCGTGTTCATCGCGCCATGATAAGCACCACACAGTTCTGCACAAATCACGGGGTAGGTGCCGATGTGCCGGGGGACAAACCGCAGTTCCGTGTCTCGACCGGGAATGGCATCCTGCTTCAACCGAAATTCGGGCAGCCAAAAGGCGTGGAGCACGTCCTGCGCTTTGATGTTAAGCTGCACCTCTTTATCCACGGGAATGTGCATCTCGCCTGAGGTGATGCCACTGTCTGGGTAAGTAAAGATCCAGGCATACTGCAACCCCATCACATCAATATTGACATCAGCGGGTCTGCCTTCGTCTTTGGGAAAGGCTCCAACTCCAAGTGCCAAATGGTTGTGGATGTGGCGGGGCTTGGGCTGGTTGGATGGGTCAATCAACCCAGTAGCCGATTCACCGGGCAGCATTGCAATCTGAGCAATGCCAGGGTCGGTCGCCGCCTGTGGGTCAAATCCGCCCATCGCTTTATAAATGTCGAAGCTGTAAACCCCAATGATTAGCACAATCACTGCTGGAATTGCCGTCCAGACAATTTCCAGCGGGATGTTGCCGTGAATTGGTGGTCCGTCAGTATTGTCGCCAGGACGACGGCGGAAACGAATTATAGAGATAATAAGTACGCCTTGCACCAGGACGAACAGCCCAATTGAGACTGTCATCATGGAGTTAAACAGCCCATCCACCAAATTAGCCTCATCGGAGGCAGCTTCGGGCAGTAAACCGTGGTTTTGACCATACCAAAGACTCACCAGCGTTAGGATAATGCCAGCCAGTAGGGTAAGAATGTTGCTTGGAATTTTCACGGTAAGTTTGATTCAGCTCATTCAGCTTTAGTTCCGTTCAACTACCACGTTAAAGCAGGAATTGATAACGACACGGAATTCATATCTATCCTTAACGCTTTTTTTGGGATCTCAGCAGCCCTTGTGTAGCAAACACTACAAGGTGAAATAACAATATTAAATCTTGTGAAAGATTTGGGCGAAAGCTAACTTTAAGCCGCAATTTTTTAATTCCTTTAGTTAAGAATTTTTCAACCACAATCCGAAGAAAATCCTAAAGCTTTTCACGCCTGGGCATTGCGTCGCTAAGCTGGTGAATGAAGCTGTTGTAGACAGTGGAAAAAGTAAATACTCAGGTTTTTGTCAACTTTGGTATTGAATGATTCTCAATTCGATTACGGAGGCATAGCTGATGACTAACGTTCACACTCAAACGCATCAGAGTATGCCAGCTTCCGTTCCTTCTTCTCAAGTTAGACCTCCGCTTCAGCCTCAAGACCAGATTCGACGGCTCGTGTGGAAGATGGCGATCGCCACGTTCTTGTTAATGGCGATCGGCAGCGCCACTCGCGTCATGAACGCAGGGCTAGCCTGCCCTGACTGGCCACTCTGCTATGGCACCCTGATTCCCAGACAGCAGATGAACTTGCAGGTGTTTCTGGAGTGGTTTCACCGTCTGGATGCTGCTCTAATTGGGCTGCTGGCGATCGCCCTCGTTGCTCTAAGCGTGTGGCATCGTCGGGTCTTGCCCCGCTGGACACCCTGGGCAGCCTTGTTTGCCCTCAGCCTGATCGTGTTTCAAGGGGCTTTGGGCGGACTTACCGTCACAGAGCTGCTGCGATTTGATATCGTCACTGCCCATTTTGGGACAGCGCTGTTGTTCTTCACCACCCTGCTGCTTATGGGTATGGCGCTGCTGCCCTATCAGGGGACAGGTAATGTCGGCAAATTGTCCTGGATTAGCTTGACGGCTGCAATTTTGGTCTACCTGCAAAGCCTTTCCGGTGCGCTAGTTGGCTCTCGTTGGGCAGTGCACCAATGTTTGGCGGGCTCCCAACTTTGCGGGGTAATGAACACTCACTTGTTTGGTGTGGTTCCCGCAAGCCTGATGACCTTAGCGGTCGTTGTCCTAGCTTGGCGCACCCCGGCTCTCCATCCTGCCCTGCGCCGACTGACTTATGTTGCTGGAGGATTTCTGTTGCTCCAGGTGGCATTAGGATTTGCGACATTCCACTTCCACTTGCAGGTTGAGCCACTTACTATTGCCCACCAAGCAATCGGAGCCGCTCTGCTGGGTACGTTGGTTTGCTTCACTGCATTGGGAATGCGCGATCGCCAATTCACCAAAACTATTGCTTCCGCTCCCCCATCCCCCATCCCCACCCCCCAATCTCCTCTCGCCACCTGATCTTGGCTTCTGCCTACAAATTCTAGGAACTCAACTAATGCATGAAACCGTTTGGAATGATGCCCCTCGTCACCACCAAAACGTTTGGCAGGTGATTCAAAGTTACTGGCAGTTAACCAAGCCCCGCATCATCATCTTGCTGCTGATCACCACCGCAGGCAGTATGTGGATTGCTGCTGAGGGCAAAGTCGATCCGCTGCTGCTGCTGGTGACGCTACTCAGTGGAGCGCTGGCGGCGGCTTCTGCGAATACGATTAACTGTCTGTACGATCGCGACATTGACTATGAAATGGAGCGAACCCGCCATCGTCCGCTTCCCTCGGGACGAATTCAGCCGCGAGATGCGCTGCTGTTTGCGATCGCCCTTGCCGTCCTTTCCTTTACGCTGCTTACCGTCTTTGCCAACCTGCTGAGCGCATTGCTAGCCATGTCGGGCATTGTCACTTACGTTGTCGTCTACACTCACTGGCTAAAGCGACACAGCACCCAAAACATTGTGATTGGCGGTGCGGCTGGCGCAATTCCGCCTCTAGTCGGTTGGGCTGCCGTGACGGGTGAGCTGAGCTGGGCTGCCTGGGTATTTTTTGCGATCGTCTTTTTCTGGACACCGCCTCACTTTTGGGCGCTGGCGATGATGATTCGCGAAGATTACGCCAAGGTGAAAGTGCCAATGCTGCCTGTAATCGTTGGCGATGCCCCGACTGCCCGCCAGATCTGGATCTACACGCTGCTGTTGATTCCAGTGACGCTGCTGCTGGTCTATCCGCTGCATGTGATGGGCGCGGTTTACACCGCTGTGGCGCTACTGTTGGGTGGTGTTTTTGTGGCGAAAGCGTGGTCTTTGTTGCAATCGCCTTCTGATCACCAACTGGCACGATCGCTGTTCAAGTACTCCATCCTTTACATGATGCTGCTTTGCGCAGGTATGGCAGTCGATAGCCTTCCCATTACCCATCAGCTTACAGGCGCTCTAACCGAGAACCTAAATTCGCTGGTCAGCACTTTAACAGTGGGGTTGAGCGGGGGTTGAAAGGGGGTTGAAAGGTTAGTTATTACACTAAAATCTTGTACTCCATTGTTCGTATTTCATGGTGAAGGGTGATATGGCCTCCGCAGTTTTAATCGAAAAGCTCCAAAAGCGCTATGGCAGCGTCGAAGCAGTCAAAGATGTATCGCTCCAGGTTGAGCCTGGAGAAATTTTTGGGCTGCTTGGACCGAACGGAGCAGGCAAAACGACGACTTTGCGTTGTCTCTGTACGCTAGCTACTCCCGATGCTGGGAAGCTAGAGGTGTCAGGCGTTTCAGTCTTAGATAACCCCAAGACGGCGCGACAACTGCTGGGTTATGTGGCGCAGGAAGTTGCCCTCGACAAAGTGTTGACCGGTCGAGAGTTGCTTCAGCTCCAAGCGGCGCTTTATCACCTACCACGCGGCACTGCCAAAGAGCGAATTGACCAAATGCTTTCACTGCTAGGCTTAGCAGATTGGGCAGACAAAAAAACTGGAACCTATTCAGGTGGTTTAAAGAAGCGGCTGGATCTGGCGGCAGGACTGCTGCACCAGCCCGATGTTTTAGTGCTGGACGAACCAACGGTCGGGCTGGATATCGAAAGTCGCGTGGCTGTGTGGGACTTTTTGCGTCAGCTTCGCAGCAATGGCACGACTGTTTTAATCACCAGTCATTATCTGGAAGAGGTGGATGCACTGGCAGATCGCGTTGCCATCATCGACAAGGGTGTAGTCATCGCCACGGGTACGCCGTCTGAGTTGAAAGATAGGGTAGGGGGCGATCGCGTCACCCTTCGTATCCGAGAATTTACTCCACCTGAGGAAGCCGAAACCGCTAAAACAATGCTGAAAGATCTTCCCTTTGTGCAAGAGGTGATTATCAACGAAGCTCAGGGCAACTCACTCAATTTAGTTGTCGATCCGCAAAGCGAAGCTCTGATCACCATTCAGCAAGCACTCAAGGAAGCTGGACTACCAACCTTTGGCATTTCTCAAGCTCGTCCTAGCCTGGATGACGTTTACCTTGCCGCGACCGGAAAAACGCTGCTCGATGCCGAACTTGCTGCCGCCGGGACCCGCGATCCGAAGGCAGAACGCAAACAAAATATGCGGTAGAAATTCTACTTCTCACAGATCGCTTCTCATACGCAGAAGGAAACCACTATGGATATCTTGTCGGATACAGTAGCGCTATCGCGGATGCAGTTTGCGCTCACTGCACTGTTTCACATGCTCTGGCCCACGATGACTACGGGAGTTGGAATCTATCTTGTCATTGTGGAAGGACTGTGGTTGAAAACCCGCAATCCCGACTACTATCTTCATGCCCGCTTTTGGTCAAAGCTGTACGTGCTGAACTTTGGCATTGGCGTGGCTACGGGCATTCCGATGGAGTTTCAGTTTGGCACCAACTGGGCTCCCTTCTCAGAAGCGGTCGGCAATTTCTTTGGCAGTGTGATTGGCTTTGAGGCATCCTGGGCATTTATGCTGGAGGCGGCTTTTCTCGGCATTATGCTGTTTGGCTGGGAGCGGGTGAATGCGCCAATTCACTATATGTCCACAATTCTGGTGGCGGTGGGGGCAAATTTGTCAACGCTGTGGATTTTGACGGCAAACTCCTGGATGCAGTCCCCGGCAGGTGGGGAAATGATTGACGGTAAGTTTGTTGTGCATGATTACTTTCAGGCGATCGCCAACCCCTTCATGAAGAACAGCGTCCTGCACATGTTCTTCGCCACCACAGAAACCTCTCTCTTTGTGATCGGTGGCATTAGCGCCTGGTACATCCTCAAAAATCGCCATTCAGAATTTTTTTCAAAATCCTTTAAAGTCGTGCTGGCAACGGCGATCGCTGTTGCCCCCATTCAGATCTACATGGGGCACCTCAGCGGCGAACAGGTTTATCACTATCAACCCTCAAAGCTAGCCGCAATGGAAGCCCAGTGGGAAACGACTCCCGCCGGACAGCCTGCTGACTGGAGTGTGATTGCCATTCCCAATGACAGCGCCGAAAAGAACGATTGGGAAATCACCGTTCCCAATGCCCTCGGCTACATTCTAGAGTTCAAGCAAAACCTCACCGAACCTGTAATTGGACTGAGGGACTTTGAGCCAGAAAACCGCCCTCACATGGTTGGGCTAATTTACTATTCCTTCCGCATCATGATTGCGATCGGCTTTTTCCTCGCTTTTTTGATGCTGTGGAGTACGCTTTACTGGCTACTGGGCAGATTCTCAGCCGAAAACATTGCTCAGCAAAAATGGTTAATGCGAACCTGGATTTTTGCTGCGCCTTTGGGATTCATTGCGATCGACTCCGGTTGGATTGTTCGCTGTGTTGGACGGCAGCCCTGGACACTCTACGAACAGATTCGTACCGTCGATTCAGCTTCTCATGTGCCTGCTAGTAATGTTCTGGTTTCACTCACTGCCTTTGCCCTCGTTTACTCACTGCTGTTTGTCGCCACGCTCTACTTTGGCAGTCGGATTATTCGCAAAGGGCCAAATCTTGACCTTCCCATACCCGGCACTGAAGTCACTAAACCTGCTGTAAAAACAGAGCCCGGTGAGTTTGTACCCGACGAACGCCCTGTTGAAGCTCAGCAGTAGGCGAATGAGTCTTGCTGGTCTAAGAAGTTTTTGAGCGTGAAAGTTTGCTTTCACGCTCAAAAATTATCTCCAAAATTAGCCACCTCTATAGGTGAGTAGACTTCCTGCATGAGCCATTTTTTGAAGCGTGAATGGCTGATTGACTGACAAATCTTCTGATGTAGGTTGGTGGAGCAAAGCGGAACCCAACTCCTGCCTTGGTTTTGTTGGGTTCCGCGATGCTCCACCCAAGCTAGGGAATATCAATGGTTTTAGGAGTCTTGTTAAGTCAACTAGGCGTGAATATTGGTACAGCTTCCCCGCACCAACATTCACGCTGGAGATCTAGCAATTAACGGGTAACTCAGGAAAAACTCATTCGGGTTGAAGTGACTACGGATAAATTAAATAAAGAATGAGTTTAAGTCTTATAGATATAGCGCTACGCGCATACTTTAGGAAACGTTTTGGTGTAAAATTCCCGCGCAGTGGGTAGGTTCACACTTTCTAGCCCAAGTTCCAACTTTGACAGTTTACTCGCTAGCCTTTGGGTAGCATGGACATCAAAACAGTGAGGCAGCGTTTATCGAATCTCAAAAAGGGTTGGCGAGGAATTGACCCATTTTCGCTTCAGTTTCGTTTGACGGTTGGCGCTACGTTAGTCTCAATTTTGGGCATCGGCAGTGTGGGAATGTGGACAACCTGGAAGACGCAGCAGATTCTTGTGGGTAGCTACAAGCAAAGTATCCAGGCTATCAGCGATCGCTTTCCGCAAGATGTTGAACTGTATGACGATATGCTGCCCATGTCAGAAGCGTTGCAGCGGGCAGTGGATGCTCGCACATTACCCAATCTGATGGTTGTGGTGACTGATGATGCAGGTCAGATGATCGTTCAAACCACGGATGTATGGCAGCGCGAAGATATTTCGACGGTGATTGCTACCCTTCCCGCAGTTCCCGAACCTGCAATTTACGAAGCCAGCGATCGCTACATCATTCTCTCCAAAGTGCCGCTGGTTATAGAGAGCAATAACTTAGGCACCCTGTACGTCGCACAGGATATTACCACCGCTCACACAATGTTCTGGGCTGTGATTCGCAATTTAGCGATTGGTAGCCTGCTGGCGATGGTGGCGATCGCTATTGGCATTGCGCTGTATGTGAAGCGATCGCTACAGCCGTTGCGCCAAATGAATCAGCTTACAACCACACTGTCAGTCGAGGACTTAGACAAAGCTCAAACTCAACTTCGCTATGCCCCTACCGAAGTGAGAGAGTTAGTGCAAACCTGCAAGCAAATGCTAGCAAAGCTCTCCGAATCCTTAGAGCAACAGCGACGATTTGTCAGCGATGTTTCACACGAACTCCGCACTCCGCTCACGGTGGTTCATGGCTACATTCAAAGCACTTTGCGCCGTAGCACCAACCTGACCGAACCGCAGCAAGAAGCACTGGAAATTGCCGCTCTAGAAACCGATCGCACGATTCGACTGCTGCAAGATTTGCTAGACCTGGCGCGGGCAGATGCTGGGCACATGCACTTCAACCTGGAAACTTTTGCCCTGACTGAAGTGATTGAAGAACTGCTCGGCATGGCCTCAAAATTCAGCGATCGGGATATTCAAATTGAAGCGGCTCAAGAAAAAATTGTGGTTGAAGCAGACCGTAACCGACTCAAGCAAGTGTTGCTCAACCTGCTCGACAATGCCTTGAAATATTCTGAACCTGACCAACCTATTGTCCTTAAGCTTGATCAGGGGGGTGCGCAGGCAGTGATTCAGGTGTGCGATCGCGGCTATGGCATTCCCCTCCAGCATCAGTCCCGAATCTTCGATCGCTTCTATCGAATAGACAAAGCCCGTGCCCGCACAACGGGTGGCTGCGGTTTGGGGCTATCCATCGTTAAAACCCTAGTTGAAGGCATGGGTGGCAGTGTCACCTTGCGCTCAAAGCTAAACGAAGGCAGCATCTTTGTTGTCACCTTGCCCTTATCTAACTCCTTAGACCTAATCTGAAGGTTTATTCTTATCTGCTTTCCGCACAAAAATAGACCTTGTAGTCAGCTTTAAGGTACGCCCTAACTTCAACCCTTCACGGATTCCCTGACTTTATAATGCCTCTCACTCCGTAGAACTCCATCCATAGAACTCTATAGAACTATGACAGCAGAATTATGACAGCTCATATCCTGGTGGTTGAAGATGAAATTAACCTGGCGCGGTTCATCGAGCTAGAACTAAGCTACGAAGGCTATCGCATCACCGTGGCTCATGACGGTTTAACTGGATTGACCAAAGCGCGAGATATTGGGCCGGATTTGATCATCCTCGACTGGATGCTGCCTGGACTAAGCGGTCTAGAAATCTGTCGGCGGATTCGGGCAACGGGCGGCAGAGCCCCCGTGATTATCCTCACTGCCAAGGATGAGATTAACGATCGCGTTGCCGGCTTAGATGCTGGAGCCGATGACTATGTGGTGAAGCCGTTTAGCATTGAAGAACTGTTGGCTCGGGTGAGAGCATTTTTACGCCGCAGTCAGGATACGGAGGCAGACGTGCTGAGCTTTACAGATCTGCTGCTCAATCGTCAAACCCGAGAAGTGTTTCGTGGCGATCGCCTGATCGAGCTAACCGCCAAAGAATTTGACCTGCTGGAATATTTGCTAGCTCACTCGCGCCAGGTGATTACGCGCGATCGCATTCTAGAAAAAGTTTGGGGTTATGACTTTATGGGCGACTCCAACATCATTGAAGTCTACATCCGCTACCTGCGTCTCAAACTGGAAGCCAATGGTGAAAAACGACTGATTCAAACTGTGCGCGGTGTAGGCTATGTACTGCGCGAAACCGGATCGAGTGTATGAGTTTTGCCAGTCAGTTTTGCCAGCCAATTTATCTAAGTAAACCAGCTATGTTTCTGTCGATACATTCTCACCAACCCTCTCTCTTTATTTTGATAAGCTGGGGTGGCTAATCCAGAGAAAACCCTCTCAAGTTATGCACAGGTTACTATCAGGATCGCTGAGCGTTGATCATTTAACCGTTGAAATTGCCGAATTGCCAAAACCGCTACAGGGCTGCAAGCTGGTTCAACTTTCAGATTTGCACTACGATGGCTTGCGACTCTCTGAGCAACTACTAGCAGAAGCGATCGCGGCAGCGAATGCCGTTCAACCTGATCTGATTGTGCTGACGGGCGACTATGTAACCGATGACCCAGCCCCAGCCCGTACCCTCGCCTCGCGTTTAAAGCAGCTCCGCAGCAGTGCTGGCACCTATGCGGTGTTAGGCAACCATGATATTTTTCCTGCGGGTTCGCAAACAGAAATTACTACCGCATTTGTCGAAGCCGGAATTCAAGTTCTGTGGAATCAGATCGGCTATCCGTTTGGGTCAGAATTACCGCTGGTCGGGCTTGCCGACTTGTGGTCAAGAGAATTTGACCCTGCCCCTGTGATGAATCGGTTGGACCCAGCTACCCCTCGAATTGTTTTGTCTCACAATCCAGATAGCACCGTTCATCTCCAGCCTTGGCGAGTAGACCTCCAGCTTTCGGGACATACGCACGGCGGGCAGGTTGTCATTCCGGGGTTAGGGCCACTTCCCACTTGGTATCAAGCTGTGCGGCGACACGTCCCTAGACGACTGCGCCGCTGGATTCCGTACATGCGAGAAGATTGCTACAAAGTCGTGCGTCACTGGGAATGGGCCCAGGGCTTTCACCAAGTCGGCTCCAATTATCTATATGTAAACCGGGGCTTAGGCACCTACCTACCTGGACGGCTGTTTTGTCGCCCAGAGGTGACCGTAATTACGCTTGCAGAAAAGGCGATCGCACTGAATGAGCCAGATTCCAGTACAGTTAACAGACCGCTAAACTCGAAGGGAAGGCTTTCTCCTACTGCCTAATTCCTAACTCAGTAAAGTCCAATCCAGCTTCGGGATTAGCTTGATGCAACCCACTTCTACAACACCCTCTTTATCGGTATCGCCGTCAACAGACTTGATTACGATTGGCTTTCACGCCCTCTCCGATCCGTTGCGGATGAAGGTGTTGGATTTGCTCCGAGAGCAAGAGCTTTGTGTTTGCGAACTGTGTGACTTCATTGGGGTCAGCCAGTCCAAACTGTCTTTTCACCTGAAGACGCTCAAAGAAGCTGCCCTCGTGCGAACCCGTCAGGAAGGGCGCTGGATTTACTACAGCCTCAACCTGCCGCAATTTGTGGTTTTAGAGCAGTACTTGTCAGAATACCGCCGTTTTAGCCAAATTTTACCTGCCCGCTCCTGCGATCGCTAACCAGCAAAGGGATAGGGGCGAACAGCCGTTCGCCCCTACAAGCAGATTGGTCAAACTTAGCTCAAACTTAGACTGCTAGCTCAGCCAAAATGTCAGTAGCGTGGCTGTCTGTTTTGACGGTGCTGTAGACCTTGGCAATTTTACCGTCGCCACCAATGACATAGGTAACGCGCTTGGAATAGCCGCCGCCATCCACGTCATAGGCTTTCGTGATTGCGCCATCCACATCAGCTAAGAGCGGGAACGGAAGGCTATATTTTTCCGTGAACTTCTGGTGGGACGCTTCATCATCCATGCTCACCCCAAACACGGTAATGTCTTTGCCCTGGTAATCGGCGTAGTAGTCCCGGAAGCCACAGGCCTCTTTAGTGCAACCTGGCGTGTCGTCCTTGGGATAGAAATACAGAATGACGGTTTTGCCAGCGTAGTCGGAGAGTGAAACCGTATTGCCGTTGGTGTCTTTGACGGTAAAGGCGGGAGCCGTTGTGCCAACTGATAAAGGCATGGGTTCTATTTCCTGCTTTTGCATTGTTCGTTACAGATTGTAACTGCAATTTTGGTGTGGCGATCGCCCCTCTTGCGTAAAGATGTGCGACAACTGCTTGATATCAGCAGCCAATATTCTGTATTTTTGTAGTAACTGATACAGAATATTTTCTGTTTATATCAACTTAGCCACAGTTCTATTTCCGAAACGATCTTGAGGAATTGCTGATGGCGAGATGACTTTGAAGCACAAGGTCGCTTATTTTTCCTGATTGGCTTATTTTTCCTGATTGAGAGACACGATATGAAGTTAGACTTTTGCTCAGTAGAATACGACACCCAGTCCCGCTGGTGTAATCTTCCCAAAATCGCCTGCGACTGGCAAACAGTTCCGCATCCAGAAGTTCCCCAGACCGAGTTTCAAGCCTCTACCTGGGTGCAGCTATTAGAACTTCCTAACCCCTTTAGCTTTGATGAGGCGCTTTTGCTTTGTCAGCAATCGGCCGATCGTTGGCTAGCCTGGGTTCCCGATCACGGCGAAGTCTTGCTGCATGAGAACCAGTTTTGCGCTACTTGGAACTGATTGGAACCGATTGGAGCGGATAGGACTATCCTCCTGCTACCATTGCCTCGACCGCTTCGCCGCGCAGCAGCCCCATAATTTCTTCCTTATAGTCCTGAAATTTAGGCTGGCGCTTAATGTGGTAGTCTCGCTGATTCGGCAAGTCCAGCACAACCTCACGCAAAATAGTGCCGGGGCGTGAAGTCAAAATGTAGATGCGTTGCGACAGAAAAACGGCCTCTTCAACATCGTGAGTAATCATGAAAATGCTGGTGCGGGTACGCTCCCACACTTGAAGCAAAAATTGCTGCATCGTTTCTTTGGTTTGCACGTCCAGCGCTCCAAAGGGTTCGTCCATCAACAAAATTTTGGGCTGAGAGGCAAGAGCGCGGGCGATCGCCACCCGCTGCTTCATGCCGCCAGATAGCTCTTTGGGTAAAGCGTTGGAAAATTGCGATAGTCCTACCACGTCCAGATAGTAAGACACGCGCTGTCTGCGTTCCTTCTCAGACATGCCTTGCAACTTCAGCCCAAAGCCAACATTCTTGGCAACGGTCATCCAGGGATAAAGCGTGTAATTCTGAAATACCATGCCCCGATCTGCGCCTGGACCTGTCACCCGCACTCCGTCTACCCGCACCTCGCCCGCTGTTGGCGTTTCCAACCCAGCAATCAGCCGCAGCAGGGTAGATTTACCAGAACCCGACGCACCCACCGCGCAAACAAATTCGCCCTCCTCAATGTGCAAATTAATGTCTTTGAGGGCAACAATCGGACTATTTCGAGTCTTAAACTGTTTGTGGAGTTGAGCAACTTCAAGGTACATAGCTGTGAGTGAGGTAAGTGTGAGTAGCAGAAACCCGTTAGCAGTTAAAAATTAGAAGTTAGAAATTGAAGCAGATGTAGGGGTGCAGCATTCGGCAGATAGCCCTTGAAACAAACCAAGAATTCTCGCTCGAATGCTACGCCCTCATAGGGGAATAAGCTTTTCAAGCCTTTCAAGTTGCCCAGCGACCGGTGAGTTTTAGTAGCAGCCGAAACAGCAAGTCGATCGCCAAACCAATCAAACCAATGACAATTAATCCAGCAAAAATTTCATCCGTTCTCAGGAACCGTTGAGCAATACTAATTCGCTTGCCTAACCCTTCGGTTGCAGCAACGAGTTCTGCCACAATCACCAAGTTCCAGGATGAAGCCATGTTGACGCGATAGGCATCAATAATGCTGGGATAGATGTAAGGCAAAATCACCTGAAGTAAAACCTGTAAGCGTTTCCCTCCCAAGGTGTAAGTTGTTTCGATTAATTCTTTGGGGACAAACTTAACGGCATCCATAATCATCAGTGTGTTGAAGAATAAGGTGCCAATGAAAATCAATAGAATTTTGGGGACTTCGCCCAAACCAAAATAAAGAATGAGTAGGGGAATAAAGGCAGGGGCTGGCATATAGCGAATGATGCCAATGATAGGTTCCAGAAGCGATCGCCAACTCGCAAACGAACCCATTAATACACCCAAAGGGACAGCAATAATCGCTGCTAAGAAGAAACCGCTAAAGACCCGAAACATGCTGTAGGCGATGTCTGTGGGCAGTATTCCCTCCGTCCAAAGGCGTTGCAGTGCTGCTAGAGTTCGCAACGGAGTTGGCAGAAAGATTGCATACACTTCATAGTTTGCAGCGATGTATTCAGAAACCATCCACCAAAGGGCGATCGGTACAGTGATCGACAAAACAATCAGCGTCCAGGACAAGTTCTTAGGAATATCTTCAGCAATTCGCCAAAATACAGTAGGTGGCAGCATTCTGGGCGCATCAGAAACATTTTCGTTCCCTATAAACTCGCTAGATTGGCTCATTTGCTTTGCCTCAAAACTGCCTCAAAACTGCCTTAAATTGCCTGTGCTTTTGCAAGCAACATGACCTACCTAAATCATCAAATGACAGGTAGGAGGTAGGAGGTTGCCTAAACCCAATTCCTACCTGCTACCTAACCTTCCAATTCTTTATCCCTTCCCTGCCTGTTCTGCGTAAGCTTTGATAAACCGATCGTCAAAGATGTTACTCACGTCAGGAGCTTCTTGAACCAACTCGCTTTCTACCAGGAATTGGCTAATTTGTTCAGCAGCATAGGGCAAAGAAGACATATCTGAACCTGCTTCAAAAGCCTTGAGGTTGTCCTCAATACTGAAGATGGTTGTGCCCTGGTCGTATTCTTTGTACTCATCAACAGTCACGCCTGCCCGCTTCGACATGGTGTCGAATGCCTTGTCCTGATTTCCTTCGATGAATTCCAGCGTGGCAAACCAGGTATTGACTAGAGCCTGAACGTCTTCAGGACGCTCATCAATCATTTGACGGGTCACAACTAGGTGATCGGGAATTGAACCCGGATAATCTGCTGAAGTAAACAGTGGTTTGCTTCCCGGACGTTCTAGAGCCTGAGTGGTGAATGGGGCAAACACTCCAACTGCGTCTAACTGACCTGCCGCAAAAGCCGCCGCTGCTGCCCCAGTCTCTAAAGGCTGAAAATCGATATCAGCCTGAGTCATGCCAGCATCTTTTAGACCCAACAACAGTAGGAAATGGTCAACCGTGCCCTCTTCTGCTGCAACTCGTTTGCCGCGCAGGTCTTCAACAGAGTTAATTTCCTCGCTGGCGATAATCATGTCATTGCCAGTCGAGTTGTCGTTGACTAGAACAATGACCTGATCTGAGCCAGCAGCCACGGAGCTAATCGTGTCATTGAGCGTTTGAGTATTTGCATCAAGCTGTCCAGAGGCTAGGGCATTAATTGAATCGAGATAGCCGTCAAACCACGTCAGTTCAACGTTGACATTGTTTTGCTCAAACAAGCCTTCCTCGTCAGCCACCTGCCAAGGAATCCAACCAGGCCAAGCGCTGAAGCCCATAACGACAGGTTCAGCAGCAGTATCCGTACCAGGGGTTGCAGAATCCGTGCCAGGATTGGGCGCACAGCTTACTACAACGACTAAACCAAACAGAAAAGCAACTCCCCAAGATAACAGCTTGCGAATTCTCAATTCAGGCTCCTTTAGAACAGGTTGGTTAGTGAATGAATAGCGATAACTTTGCTGATAGCTCTAATAAACTTGAACTATTTTCAGTTGGAGATTCACCCAATGTAGATTCACCAAACTGTAGGCTGGGTAGAGTTTAAGAAACCCAACAGTCTTTGAATCAAGCAAGGATTTAGATCTGTTGGGTTTCTTGCTTCAACCCAACCTATACAGGTGTCAAGTTTTGCGTTTTAGAAGTCGTTTGAGTCGAAGGAACTTGTGACTGTAGCCAGTCAAACCAAACAGCTAATCCTTCTCCGGTTTTGGCAGAAACGGGAATAATTGTTGCATTTGGATTCATCTGACGGACGTTGGAAATGATTCGGTTTATATCAATCTCTAAATGAGGGGCTAAGTCCATTTTGGTGATGAGTAAGCAATCTGCTTCTTGAAACATCACCGGATATTTCAGCGGTTTGTCTTCTCCTTCAGTAATGCTTAAAAGGGCAACCTTGGCATGTTCTCCGACTTCAAATTCGGCAGGACAAACTAGGTTTCCAACATTTTCAACTAACACCAAATCAAAATCAGAAGGGTCGTATTGATGCTCTAGCTGATGCAGCCCACCCGCTACCATTTTGGAATCTAGATGACAGGAACGTCCAGTGTTAATTGCGATTACAGGAACGTTATATTGGCGCAGGCGGTCAGCATCTAATTCTGTGGTCATGTCGCCTTCGATTATGGCGATCTTTAGCTTCTGATTTAAGGCGGCCAGAGTTTTTTCTAGCAGCACGGTTTTACCTGCACCAGGGCTGCTCATGATGTTGAGGCAGGTGATTCCCCATGCGTCAAAGTGGGCACGATTGTGGTCGGCTCCTTCCTGATTTGCGTGCAGCAGATTGATTCCCAGAGCCGCGTCAAAGGTTTGATGCATAACTTTCCGCAGAGTCAGAACAGTATTCGATTCGATCAATCTTTAGCTCTCGCCCTGAACGAATGTCTTCCATTGGCGATCGACATTCAGGGCAAGCATATTGAACGCCGATTTCAGGGCGATATTCCTGCTGGCAGTGGTGACAAAAGGCAATCAAAGGTGTTTCTTGAATCACCAGTTTGGCAGCTTCTAGAAACGTGTTGCGGGTTTGCACCTCAAAGGCAAACTGTAAGCTGACGGGTTCTACACAAGTGAACTGCCCTACTGTGAGATGCACCTGAGAAATTTTGGGGCGTTCTGGCTGCGCTGCCCACCAATCTTGCACTGTTAAAATCAGTGCCTTCGTCATATCAGTCTCATGCATAGCAAAGATCCAAAATTTGCTGCTGTCCTTCTAACCCTCTAGATGTTGTTGGGTTCTGCATTCGCTTCACCCAACCTACGGGATGCTTTCATCCCTGATCTCTTTCCCTTAGCTCCACTCGACGAGTTCGGGTTGAGCTTCGGGGTGAATGTAGGCGGGCTTTTGCGATCGCGGCAGTTGTCCCGACAGCACTAAGTGCGCCATCGTGTCGCAGATTACCCGTGTTGCCATCAATGAAGTAATGTCACTGATGTCGTAAGGGGGTGAGACTTCAACCACTTCCAGTCCGCAAACTGGAGCTTTTTCGACAATCTTGCCAAGCAGGTAGAGTGCTTCGCGGGGCATCAGTCCACCGGGTTCTGGCCAACCTGTGCCAGGGACAAAGCCCGCATCAATGCAGTCAATGTCAAAGCTGATGTAGACGCAATCGGTACCATCTAGGGCACGTTCTAGAGCAAAATCGACTGCCGCATCTAAGCCCCGTTCAACAATGTCGGTGACAGTGAGAATGTTGGTGGCGCGATCGCGACATACCTTCACACCCTGACGTGGTACCTGCCACCCGCCGATGCCAAGCTGCACCAAGTTCTTAGCGGGAGCATTTTTCATATTGGTGGCATGGAACCAGGGGCAGGTGTGCATCCGCTCGTCCAGGTCGGTTTCCTGAGTGTCTACATGGCGATCGAAGTGAATAATCCCTACTTTTTTGTCGCCCAGATGCCGACAAACCCCACGCACGGTCGGAAAGCCAATCGAGTGGTCTCCACCCAAAATGATTGGAAATGCACCAGAACTGAAGACGTGAGCGACCCCCTTGGAAATCTGGTCAAACGACTTCTCGTTGTTGGCTGGAATGGTGAAAATATCGCCAACATCACAAAGCGTAATTTGTTCGCGCAGGTCGATGCCTAACTCAAAGTTATAGGGGGTGTAAAGCGCAGAAATGCGGCGAATTCCCTGCGGTCCAAAGCGGGTGCCAGGGCGGTAAGTGGTGCCCGAATCGTGCGGTACACCAATAATCGCCACATCATATTCTCCGACCTTTCGCACGTCTTCTACGTAGGGTGCTTTCAGAAAGGTATTGATACCTGCATAGTGAGGCAGTTCGCCCCGAGAAAAGGTAGGAATGGAGCGATCGCGAATGCTTTCAGCCGCTTCTAGCCCAAACTCCAGCCCTCTAGCGACTTCTTGCTGCCACCCAGTCATGGGCAAATGAGTTTCCCGTTCTAGAGCATATTGAGCCTCAGTTTGGGGTTGATGTCCGTTAGATGGATTTTGAAAGAGAGGATCATCAGTCATGTAAGTCACCCAGAAATCGTTGAATTATGCTAATTCTTTGACTGACCTGGGAAACTCGCTTGAGTTCGATTGAACTGCAAGGCAAAGCCCAGGAGACAGTCTCAGCCATTAGACTGCTTCTCCCGGGCTTTTATCCCGCCGTGTGGCTAGCTCACCTTCCATCTAAATGGTTGCAATGGCTAGCTGGCTTCTCTCGGACCAGACACTCAAATCGTAGGACCTGAACCGGAACCCTAGAAGCGACCTAATTGTTTCTACTAGCTTCAGCAGAGGGAACCTTAGTAAAGAACCCGTCAAAATTCGGTTTCCAAACTAGACCGCCTCTGTTCAAGATTCGAAGCAAAGTGGCTCGAACGCCCAATAGAGTGTTGTTATCCCTTCGCTGACAAACCTTGCAGATGCTTAGTAAAAGAGTTACCAATGGAACTAAATAAAAAATGTCATAGATGCTACTAAAGAACGTCAGGATCGATCAAATCTCTTAATTTTTGTCTTCCCCTGACGGCTTCCGACTTACTCATAAACTGCTGCTAAAGCCTGATGGCGTGCGATCGCCCCAAAAAAACAGCATAAGATAGACAAGAATGTAAATTTTTAGCTTTGCTTAGCCTTGCGCTGCTTTCTTTTGACCAGCCTCACCTAACCAGCCTCAACAGTTGCTAATGACCTCAATTCAATCCAGCAGTGCCCCGTCGATTCGATACCCCCGTCGCGCAGTTGAGCGAGCAGAGCGGGCGGTGCGGTGTGCGCCCTTTCAACTCCATCTGTTCGCTACGATGCGTCAGGAGAGTGTTGGGTTAAAGGCGATCGCGGGACAACCCGGCATCCAAAACCGCTATACCCGTCGCTCCCTGCCCGAATTAGTGGCAGAAAATGATTTACTTTGGCTGATTCAAACTGGATTGCTGCGAAGAGAGGTAGACGGACAGGGCTTAACAGACAGCTTTCGACTGACGCCACTGGGTCGGCAACTGGTTGAAAAGTGGCAGCACAAGGGTGAACATCTACCTGCACCGAGCCTACTCGATCGCTTACAGAATGCTTGGAATCGTTGGGTTCGCCTACCAGACTGGATACGATAGCTGCCCCAAACCGTTTAAGTATTTCCGAACCAGTTCAACTGGCTCAAACCTGGCTCAAAAAAATATCTCGAATATAATGACTGGTCGAGGGATTGCGTAAAGCGTCCAAATGTTCATTTTCATATCAGCCATCCCCTCGTTCGGCAAATCTGCCCGATCGCCAGGGATTTCTCGGAGGTTTTGCATGAAAGCCATCATGGTTGTCGGGACAACGTCCCATGCTGGGAAATCGCTCCTAACTGCGGCGCTATGTCGAATTTTGTGTCGCCGAGGTTGGCGAGTTGCTCCATTCAAAGGCCAGAATATGGCGCTCAATGCCTACGTCACTGCAAGCGGTGGCGAAATTGGTCATGCTCAAGCAGTGCAAGCATGGGCTGCTGGGGTTACTCCTCGGGTTGAGATGAACCCAATTTTGCTCAAGCCTCAGGGTGACATGACTTCTCAAGTCGTGCTGAAGGGTAGAGTCGTAGGTAGGGTCGGTGCGGCTGATTACTATGAACAGTACTTTGAACCGGGCTGGCAGGCGATCGAAGAATCTCTGGCCCGCCTGGGAGAAGAGTTTGACCTGGTCATTTGTGAAGGAGCCGGTAGCCCTGCCGAAATTAACCTGAAGCATCGTGACCTGACCAACATGCGGGTAGCTCGTCATCTCGATGCGCCCACTCTACTGATCGCTGACATTGAGCGTGGCGGCGTTTTTGCTCATATCGTCGGTACTTTGGAGCTGCTGGAGCCAGAAGAGCGATCGCTGGTTAAAGGAATTATCATCAACAAGTTTCGAGGACAGCGATCGCTCCTGCAATCGGGCATTACGTGGTTAGAAGAGCGTACCGGAGTTCCTGTCGTGGGGGTCGTTCCCTGGCTCGATCATGCCTTTCCGGCAGAAGACTCCCTTTCCCTGCTTGAGCGGAATGCTAGTCCTGCTAGCAGCGAAATCAACATTGCGGTGATTCGGCTGCCCCGAATTTCTAACTTTACCGATTTTGACCCACTAGAGTCAGAACCCAGCGTCTCAGTCCGATATATCGGCTTGAAGGATTCACTGGGCTACCCCGATGCCGTCATTCTTCCCGGTTCCAAAACGACGATCGCTGACCTCATCATGATGCAGCGTACAGGCATGGCTGAAGCGATTCAAAACTACGCCGCTGCCGGAGGCACCGTTATGGGAATCTGCGGTGGTTTCCAGATGATGGGCAGAATGTTGGCTGATCCAGAAGGTATCGAAGGGCAAGAAGGTCGATACAAAGGGTTAGGACTGCTGCCCTTAAAAACGGTGATTACAGGGCAGAAGGTTGCGCGCCAACGCCTAGTCACGTCTAACTTTCCTCAGACAGGTCTACCCGTCACAGGCTACGAGATTCATCAGGGACGCAGCCACTTACTAGACGTTGAATCTCCTGAGAATGAAGGGGCTTCTTTCAAACCCTTGTTTGATGATGTGAATTTGGGTGTAGTTGATTCAACCCAATCAATTTGGGGAGCCTATCTGCACGGCATTTTTGACAACGGACCCTGGCGACGTGCCTGGTTGAATCGTTTGCGTCAACAGCGAGGGCTAAAATCGCTGCCGACTGGCATCTCCAACTACCGAGAACAGCGGGAAGCCATGTTAGACTCCCTTGCTGACGTGGTTGAGTCCTACATCGACTTAACGCCGATCATGCCCTACCTGGGCAAATAAATTTCAGGGTTGTGTTATGAGCGTTCTGATTCGGTTTTTGCCCGACGATGTCTCTGTTGAAGCTGAGGTAGGAGAACCGTTGCTGCAAGTGGCAGATCGGGCGGGACTGACTATTCCTACAGGCTGCCTGATGGGTTCTTGCCATGCCTGTGAAGTAGAAGTAGAAGGCGGTGATACGATTTGTGCCTGTATTACGGCTGTGCCATCCGGTCAGCCGCAGCTTACGATCAATTTGTTTGTTGATCCAAGCTGGTAATGGGTGATGGAGGCAAGCAAACACTTGGGGAAACAGGTTAAGCGGGTGGCGATCGCCCTCGGTAGCAATGTCGGTGACTCTCCTGCCATCCTCAAATCTGCTCTGGATATTCTTGATCACACACCGGGCATTGTTCTAGAAGCAACGTCACACTGTTATCGCACGGTTGCAGTTGGGCCACCACAGCCCGATGTGTTGAATGCCTGTGCGCTGCTTGCAACAACTCTGGAGCCACAGGACTTGCTGAGTACCCTGCTGCAGATTGAAGCAAAGTTTGGGCGAGTCCGACGAGAACGTTGGGGTCCGCGATCGCTTGACCTTGATTTGCTCTTGTTTGACGACCAGATTTTGCAGCAGCCTGGTCTACAAATTCCGCATCCGCGCATGAACCAACGGGCATTTGTGCTGGTACCGCTTGCCGAAATTGCTGCCGATTGGGTTGAACCCGTATCTGGGAAAGCGATCGCCGAGTTACTTCAGCAGGTGGACTGCTCAGGAGTCAAGGAAATTGTCTTTACCCACGACTAATTACTCCCTTCCCGGTTAAAGATTAGGGACTAAAAGATTAGGGATGCCCCCACGTCGCGGGGGGCATCCCTAATCTTTTAGTGGGAGAGTAAATGACCTCAAAGATATCCATGTTCGGCGAGAAACGCCGAACTCACTCCATCATTGGCAGGTTGAATCAGAGTTTCCAGGTCGGCGATCGCCTTTCCTGTTTGATCTCCCCCTAACCGCAAAAACTTTTCCACATATTTACCCAGCACGTCGCCTTCTAGATTGACGAGAGCATTCAGCTTGAGGTGACGCAGATTTGTTTCAGCATAAGTCAGTGGAATTACTGCCACCTTAAACCAAGTGCCCTCTGAATTGCAGTCCGCAACGGTTAGGCTTACCCCATTCACGGCAATGCTGCCCTTGGTGACGATGTAGCGAGTCACTCGCGGATCAGTGACCGCAAAGCTCATTTCCCAGGAGTTCGCCGTTTGCACCGATGCTTGCAGATAACCTACTCCGTCTACATGTCCGGTAACAAAATGTCCACCCAGCTTACTGCCGACCTGCAAAGAGGCTTCTAGGTTGACGTAAGCATCGCCTTCTAGCTGTCCTAACGTAGTGCGGTACAGCGTTTCAGGGGAAGCAGTGGCGATAAACCCGTTTGGCAAAATTCGGGTTACGGTAAGGCACACGCCATCGACCGAGATGCTGTCGCCAATCGCCAAATCTGTCAAAAACCACTCCGGTGCAGTCGTACCGCAGGAGATTTGTAGCTGATCGTCCCCTAGAGAGTGAATCATTCCTGTTGTCTGGATTAGTCCTGTAAACACGGTTTTACGTCCGTTTAGGTTTAGTTTGCGATCGTAAAGAATTTGCAAAAAAATTGAACTAACTTCAAAGCCTTTTCACCTTAGCCGTCCTGATTTCAAGCTCTTGATCCTGAAACTTGGTGTTGGGGTCAATTCAGACTAGCTGCTGAGATTCCGACAGGCAGGCATCTCCATTGCTTCTCCAGTTAGCAGTCCATCTGCATGTTTGCTTGAAGTTAGGCTAGAAGCCTGTCCTGAGAGCAGATTTTACTCACTTGCATCGTGATCTTTTTAGTCAAAGATTCAAGTTTTTGGCTACGGATCAGGGCAAGATCAGGGCATACTGGAGTTCAGTAAAACTTATACGCCGGAACTTGTACAGGGAGAAGCAGATGTTTGAACCTGGACACTTTTAAGAGTTGAGTGAAAATACTCATCTCAGCTCTGATAATTTTGACCGCAAAGGATATAACGGTAAGTGTCTAGCTATAACCTCACGCCCTTTGTCAGCCTAAATGTTACGTCTATCTGTCATTATGGATTCACTAACCCCAGTTTATCTGTTTGAGTTGAATCGTCCTTGCTCAATGGATTCTAGAGGCTAAGCCAATGATTGAAATGAAAGTCGCTGGAATTGCCCTGGATGCAGCAACCCGTAGCCCTATTGTGCTTTTAAGGGATGCTTCAGACCGTCGCCAGCTCCCTATCTACATCGGGCAGGACCAGGCAAGGGCAATTATCAACGCGTTAGAAAATCAGGCTCCGCCCCGTCCTTTAACCCACGACCTGATTGTTAATCTCCTAGAAGAGTGGGACATGGCTTTGGAGCGAGTGGTGATTCACTCTTTGCAGGACAATACCTTTTACGCCATCTTAACGGTGCGGCAAGGGGAGAATAAGAAAGAGATCGATGCTCGTCCCAGTGACGCGATCGCTGTTGCCCTGCGTACCAAAAGCCCAATTTGGGTCATGGAAGAAGTCGTTGCAGATGCCTCGATTCCAGTTGATCGAGATGCAGACGAAGCCGAACGGCTTGCCTTTCGCGATTTTCTCTCTAACCTGCGTCCAGAAGACTTCACCCAAAGAGGGCGATACAGCAGCGGCGAAGCTTAGAATGATCTGACACAGCCGCCTCAGTTTAATGCGCTATCGTCGCTTTGGCAAAACAAATCTGAATATCTCGATTTTCTCCTTGGGAACCATGCGCTATTTGGCTTCTGAGGAGAATGCTCGTTTGACGGTTGAGCGATCGCTCAAGTTGGGAATCAATCACTTAGAAACCGCTAGAGGCTACGGCAAAAGTGAACAGTTTTTAGGAAAGGCGCTGGTCGATCTGGAAATTCCTCGCACTCAAGTTCACATCACCAGCAAAATTCCTCCAACTGCCGACCCGGATGCGGTGGAACGCAGCATTGACGACTCTCTCGCCGCTTTAGGCACGGATTATCTAGACTGCCTTGCTATTCATGGCTTAAATACGGAAGAACATCTTGCCTGGGTGCAGGCTTCAGATGGCTGCATGAAGTCTGTGGAACGGGCGATCGCCACTGGTAAGGTGCGTCACGTTGGCTTCTCGACCCACGCGCCGCTAGAGGTGATTTTGAAGGCGATCGCCACTGAGCAATTTGAGTTTGTTTGCCTCCACTACAACTACTTCTTTCAGCGCAATGCTCCTGCTCTAGAACTTGCCAGCCAGAAGGATATGGGCATCTTCATCATTTCTCCAGCCGATAAAGGGGGAATGCTCTATACCCCGCCGCCAATGCTCTCAGAACTGTGCCATCCCTTCTCACCGCTGGAGCTAAACTATCGATTTTTGTTGAGCGATCGCCGCATTACCACCCTCAGCTTGGGGGCAGCGAATCCAACAGAGCTAGATGAGCCGCTGGCAGTCAGCGATCAAGACGGCTCACTCACCGTGTCAGAAGTAGAAGCTTTAGAACGGCTGCAAGCTCATCAGGTTCAGGTTGTAGGAAGCGATCGCTGTAGTCAGTGTTATGCTTGCCTGCCCTGCCCCGAAGCGATCAATATTCCTGAAGTGCTGCGCTTACGCAATCTGGCTGTCAGCTATGGCATGACTGCTTTTGGGCAATACCGTTACGGCATGTTTGAGAATGCGGGACATTGGTTTCCGGGGAGGAGGGGCGATCGCTGTACTGACTGCGGCGACTGCTTACCCCGCTGTCCCGAACAGCTTGACATTCCCACGCTGCTGCGAGACACGCATGAGCGACTAAAAGGAAAATCAGGACGGCGGCTCTGGGGGGAGTGATAGCGTAAGGTATGGACGGATTTCTAAATTTAAACAAACCTGCGGGGCTAACTTCCCACGACTGTGCTGCGAAAGTGCGGCGTTTACTTAAGCTCAAGCGAGTTGGGCATGGCGGCACCCTTGATCCGGCAGCTACAGGCGTTTTGCCGATCGCTCTAGGGCGAGCTACCCGTCTGCTGCAATTTTTGCCTGGAGATAAAGCCTATCGCGCCACGATTCGCTTTGGCGTGAAGACAACTACCGACGACCTGGAAGGCGAAATTCTCACGGCTGTACCTGTACCAACCCTAACTCTGGAGCAAGTTGAGCAGGCGTTACCCCAGTTTCAGGGAAAGATTCAGCAAATTCCGCCCAGCTACAGCGCCATTCAAGTGCAGGGCAAGCGGCTGTATGAATTAGCCAGAGCAGGCGAAGCGGTAGAGGCTCCCATTCGCACCGTTGAAGTGTTTCAAATCGATGTGCTGGACTGGCGAGCGGGTGATTTTCCTGAACTAGAGGTGGCGATCGCTTGTGGTGCGGGAACTTATATACGGGCGATCGCTCGTGACTTGGGCAATTTCTTGAATAGTGGCGGCACGCTTGCATCCCTGACTCGCACTGCCAGCAGCGGCTTTCTGCTGAAGGATAGTCTGACGCTTGATCAGCTATCTGAGCAAATTCAGCAGGGCACCTTTTGCCCTATTTTGCCTGAATTTGCTTTAGAGCATCTGCCTGCAGTCAACCTGTCGGCACCGGAGGGTAAGCGTTGGTGTCAGGGACAGCGAATTCGCTTACATCCTGAACTCTTCCCAGCACAAGCTTGTCGGGTGCGCCACGAAAATGGTCTTTTTCTAGGAATAGGTCAGCTTGTCGAGCCAGAAGATATTCAGTTAAACGATGCTGAGGTAGAAGACAGCGCATCAGGAAATGGACTAATTCTGTCTGCCCAAGTTGTCCTTGTCCCGGAAGGGTAGGGATGGGTGGCGATCGCTTGCTCTCACCTATCCTTCTTCTATCGATTAAGTCTCACTTTAGCTTCGCGCTCAAGATTAGGGGCGCTAATGCGACGGTACTTGGCATACAGACCCATGTAAATTCCATAAAGAATGAGACCGAGGGCAACGACTCCCAACAGCCACGGTCCGTAGGGCTGCTCTGCTAGTGCTCCTAATGCACCCCCAACTCCTCTTGCCTGCTCTGGGTTGGATTGGCGTGCTGCCACTATCAAAAAAAGACCAATAATTGTGTAGACAATGCCTCTGGAAGTAATGCCAACTCTGCCAAACCAGGTTGCGGCTTTGCGTTCAGCCTGGCTCATTTCCCTAATTTTGAGTTCCTTACAAAACTTGGCGCTAAATGCTTCATAGAAGAAGTAAAAGCCCAGACCGATTACAAATGCACCTCCCAAACCAACCAGCCATTGCCCAAACGGTTGAGAAAGAATTCGGGCTGTCCAGTCTTGAGCTGACGAGTTACCACCGTCGCTGCTGCCCGCCGCTGCACCAGCAGCAAGCTTAATCGCAGAAAATGCTAGTCCTGCGTAAATTACGCTAGTAGTCGCATAGCCCAACCGTTGAGCAATTCCTTTAGCGTCTGTACCAATGCCCTCTGGGTCAAGAACTGCTTGAACCAATCGCCACAGAACATATCCTGCCAGACCAATTGCGATGATGACGAGCAGAATCTGCCCAAAGGGTTGCTTCACAATTGATTGCAGGGCACCCTGGGTGTCGGTCGTTCTACCCCCTGTGCTAAAAGCCGCTTGAGCCGCCAAGATGCCGACGACGGCATAGACGACTCCTTTTGCGGCAAAGCCAAACCGAGCAAACCGCTCAATCCAGTCCGAAGAATCAGAGGAGTTAAAAGATGGCTGTGTCATTAGCTCAAGGTGAAGTCCTGCAAGCAGTACTGTCGCTCAAATCGCCTAGACGATGCATCTACCTAGAGCCAGAAGTAGGGGGAAAATTAGGAATTTAAAGTGCAAAAGGAAGAAATTAAATAAACCCGTGCATGACTTTTGTGTTTGTATTTTCTGCTTGAATAGGTGATACAAAATCCGTTGCGTAAAGAAAAGTCATTGTCATGTTATGGGTGAAGCATCTAGTGGAGAGGTTAACTAGGTTGCAGAGATTATGACCGAATGCTTTGCCCTCACTGATTACCGCTACTTCAGTAGAACTAAGAACAAGTAGAATTAGTTTTTGGCTTTTCTGAACTTCTAATTTCAACTCATTCTGTAGCGTTTGAACTGTTCTAAAAAATCAGAAGAGATAGTTTGCTTTTCGCCTATTTCAGTGTTTTGGAACAGAACGGTAAAGGCCCCTGCTCCTAATCCAGCCTGAGGAAACATCCGGTAGCAGGGAAGTTCTGATAAGTGGGATTGAAAGTTCTGTAAATGAGAAATTGTTATGGGCTGGAATTGGGGAAACTTTTGCAAAAGCCACTCGCTGACCTGCTCATTTTCTTCAGGTGAATAGGCGCAAGTCATGTAGGCTAAGTAGCCTTGAGGCGCAACAAGCTGAGCAGAATTAGCTAAAATTCTTTTTTGCCGATTTGCGTTTTTGTTGATGTTGACTGGATGAAAGCATCCAGGCGCTTTTTCACCTTTAGCAAGCAAAGATTGACCGGTGCAAGGCGCATCCACAATCACGACATCAGCAGTTTTAGGAATTTTCTCAGCGAGAATCTTTGAGTCAAGGCTAATCACTAGTTTCTCCGCAGTGTGTTGGCTAAAGGCTCCTGAAACGGGACAGCGCTTTAGGTTGGAGACTAGTGCGCCGATTCTTTTGCCAATGACTTCATTACTGATTAGACTTTCAGGCTGCAAGGTTCTTAACGCAAAGAGGCTTTTGCCACCGGGTGCAGCACACATGTCAATGACGAGTTGTATTGGCTGAGTTCCTAACTGAGTTTCTACCTGAGGAAGGGCTAAAAGTGAAGAGGCGGCGAAGACTGAAGAAAAGTCCAAGCAATAATAATATCCTTGCTCGTGCAGGGGATGTTTTCCTGGTTTCTCAGTAGCAGAAAGGCGATCGACAAAGGTGGGTTGCCAAGAGAGGGGAGGGGCGATCGCAAAGGGCACTTCTGTGCGATCGCGACACCACAAAATGCAGGAATAATCGGGCTGCGGCTGCATCAAAGCTTCAATAAAACGTTCTTGCTCTGATAAATCTGAGAATAGCCGCCGACTGAACTTGAGTAAAAGATTAGATGGCTTTTCCAAAAAAATAACGAAGAATTGATAATTAACTAAATCTAAACCGGGCTGACTTTAACCCCTTAGTTTTGTCACTTATTCTAGGATATGGGTCAGGCTGATTGTTCTTGCAAAGACGGGGATCTCTACCTTCTCACCCCCATTACCACTCGCACTAACATCCCGAATAAGCGAAAATAGAACCAAACTCTCTTGCCTTACCTTGAGCACCTCACCCAAATCACACACAGCAAATGTGCAGTCCGGTTTGGCCAAAGTCAGACCGCAAGATTCTCACTTTAATCGCGCCCGAGTTAGTTTGCGGCAGGCGCTAAATCAATATACTCAGTTTTTGCGGGTGCCCAAGCGAGGTGGGGGCAGCATTGAGCTTCAGGCTGCAATTAAGGCAGACTTAGACCACATTTCTACAGCGCTCGATAAGCTTAATCACAGTGTTTTTCGGGTGGCGGTGTTTGGGTTGGTGAGTCGGGGCAAGTCGGCGGTGTTGAATGCCTTGGTTGGGCAAAAATTACTGCAAACGGGACCGCTCAATGGTGTGACGCAGTGGGCGCGTTCTGTTTACTGGTCGCCTTCGGTCGCAGGTGAACCCTTTCAGGTAGAACTGATTGACACACCTGGACTAGACGAAATTGGCGGACAGGCACGGGCTACCTTGGCGCGAGAGGTGGCGCAACAGGCTGACCTGATTCTATTTGTGATTGCGGGTGACATGACTCGCACCGAATATCGGGCGCTGATGGAATTACAGCAGGCGCATAAGCCGCTGATTTTGGTGTTTAACAAGACTGATCTTTATCCAGACCGCGATCGCCAAACTATTTACGAAAAGCTGCAAACCCTATTTGCTAGTAGCGGAGATCGATATCGTCCGATTCTTTCCCCGGACGACATTGTGATGGTAGCTGCTGATCCTGCACCAGTAGAAGTGCGAGTGGAATGGGAAGACGGACGCGTCACCCATGAATGGGAAGCCCCACCGCCCCAGGTGGATGAACTTAAGCAAAAGCTGCTAGAAATTTTGAACCGAGATGGGAAATCGCTGCTGTCCCTGAATGCGTTGCGACAGGCGAGAGAGTCAGAGGAGGCGATCGCCCACAAAACTTTAAAGCTGCATCAGGCGGAAGCCGAAGACTTGATCTGGCAATTTACCCGGTGGAAGTCCATTGCGATCGCCATCAATCCAATTGCCTTCCTGGATGTGTTGGGTGGTGCTGCAACTGATTTAGTCATGATCCGATCGCTAGCGCGGCTGTATGGGTTGCCGATGACTCGCTACGAAGCAGGTAAACTGTGGAATACGATTGTCTGGAGTTCAGGCGGACTGCTGCTAGGCGAATTGGGCAGCGGTTTGTTGCTGGGTGTGGGCAAGAGTGGTGCAGCCGTTGCCAGCGGGTTTGATAGCATTTCAGGATTTGCGGCTTATACAGGAGCGGCGATCGCCCAGGCAACTTTAGCAGGCTATGGCTCTTACCGAGTTGGCAAAGCTGCTCAAGTTTACCTGGAGCAAGGCTGCACTTGGGGACCGCTAGGAGCTAACACCGTCATTCAAGACATCCTCGAACAGATAGAGCCAGATAGCGTTGTTCATCGATTGCGCCGAGAATTAGGACAGTAGGGCACTTGCTCAGGCTTAAATCAGTCAACAAGCGCAGAAGCTAAAGTCACGAAAGTTAAGGTTGCACAGACCTAAGAAATGCAACTAGTACTTGCAAAAGCCACGCTCTAACTTCAGGGGAAGAATCACATGGAGCAACATCAAGATCGATCCCACGATTACAGCAAAAATCTTGATAACTACGGCAGAAATCTTACTGCCAATATGCTATCGATTGCGGTATGGGTCGCGGCTTTAATTTCAGTGATTACAACCGGAGCCGTCACACTGATTATTCACGGCTATGACATTACCAATCCGGCTGCTCTGACGGGAATTCGCAGTACTAGAGAGCGACTAGATCAGCTAGAGCAACGCATGATTGATCTGGAAGCCAACATTCAGGGAGGTAGCGATGATTCCTCCCTGGTTACGACCCTGGCAGACCTGCGAGCGGAACAGCAGCGGCTTCAGCAATCCATTGAAACGATGAAAACTGAGCAAGTTCGGCTTGAGCGCCAAACCCGTTCAGCCGAAACTCGTCTCGCCGATGTTGAGTGTGACCTGATCCAACACAACCTACAAGCTTACGGGACGCGAGGACTTGAGCGAGGCGACTACCGCGTCGATCCGGCAACCTGCCAAACGGACGCTGCTGAATCTGGGGAGCCTGCTCCCGCTCAGTCAAACGGTCAATCCAACAATTCTCTGCCTCGTCAAATTATCCCTGCTAACCCAACCCCTGCCAATTAACGCTCAGGTGAATGGCGCTAGCCCTAAACATTGAACCGGAACAGCAGCACATCGCCTTCCTGGACCACATACTCTTTGCCCTCACTGCGAACTAGCCCTTTTTCCTTGGCAGCGGTCATTGAGCCATTGGTCACAAGGTCTTTGTAAGCAACCGTTTCAGCCCGAATAAAGCCCCGCTCAAAGTCTGAGTGAATTACTCCGGCTGCCTGGGGTGCAAACATTCCCGCCTGAATTGTCCAGGCGCGAGTTTCCTTGGGTCCGGTGGTGAAATAAGTCCGCAGTCCCAGCAGTTCGTAAGTAGCGCGGATCAGCGACTTTAAGCCCCCTTCCTCAACGCCGAGAGAGCCAAGGAAATCTGCCCTTTCTTCTTCGGGCAATTCGACTAGCTCTGCCTCAACTTGAGCGGAGACAACTACTACCTGGGCATTCTCCTGCACTGCCAAATTCCGCACCTGGTCAACCCAGCCATTTCCCTCTGCTAAATCGTCTTCAGAGACGTTAGCCGCGTAGATGATCGGTTTGCCCGTCAACAAGCCTAACGGCTTGACCCAGATTTCTTCCTCTTCGTTGAGCGGCACCTGACGGGCAGATTTTCCTTCATTCAGGGCTGCTGCCAGTCTTTCTAACATTTCCAGCTCTGCCTGACCTTCTTTGCTAGAACGGGCTGACTTGCGCGTGCGCTCGATTCGCCGCTCGATTTGCGATAGATCGGCTAGCGCCAGTTCTAAATTAATTACCTCAATGTCGCGGAGCGGGTCAATTGAGCCAGAAACGTGAATGATGTCATCATTTTCAAAGCAACGAACGACATGGACGATCGCATCCACTTCACGGATGTTGGCAAGAAACTGGTTGCCCAGTCCCTCGCCTTTACTGGCTCCCTTAACCAACCCCGCAATGTCTACAAACTCTACTCGCGTGGGCACGATTTCAGCCGATTCGGAGATTTTGGCTAAGACCTGTAGACGTTCGTCTGGCACTGCAACCACGCCGACATTCGGCTCAATCGTACAGAACGGGAAGTTAGCCGCTTGCGCCTTGGCATTTGCGACCAGAGCGTTGAATAAAGTAGATTTGCCTACGTTGGGTAGTCCGACGATCCCGGCTCTTAGCATGTCGTTGTTGAAGAATCATAAGTCCAAAGTCCAGTTTTACAGGTTTTAGACCGGATCGGGTACTGCTGGCTGTGGAATTGGAGTCGGAATTGGCTGTGGAACTGGCGTAGGAATCGGTTCGGGCACCGGAGCCGGAATTGGTTGCGGAATTGGAGTGGGAATGGGCTCGGGGACTGGGCTAGGGATTGGTTCTGGGACTGGTCCAGGAACCGGGCTGGGTGTAGGGGACGGTTCTGGGATCGGCGGCAGTGGGTTGGGGTCAGGAATTGGTGAAGGGGGAAGTGGCTCTGTTCCAGGGATTTGAGGTCCGGGGTCAGGAGTTGGAGTGGGATAAATCAAGGCAGTTTGTTTTATTACTCAGCCTCTTTAGGGTAGGAAGCGATCGCCTCCTTTACCTCCTCCCAAAGAATGCAAATGGCAAATTCAAAAGGTCGATTTATAGCATTTCACTCGAAAGCTACAGATGAAAGGGCACCCCACCGAGCGGGGTGCCCTTTCATCTGTAGCCCTAATTTTTGGAATTGGTATTAGAAACGCAATCTGCCAGTTGTAATCAGTTGCAGCCCAGCAACAAGGGAGACAAACGCCAGGAAAAAAGTCCATAAGCTAGTCGGTCTCAGGACAACGCCACCGCTGACGAAGACTAGCAGAATTCCTAGCCCAACCAAAACCCAACCTAAGCCACCCGCACTTCTGTTAAAGAAAAGCAGCGCTACAACTCCACTAGTGACTGCTAAGACTGAACCTGCAGCAGAGATATCACGCCACCAATAGGGGGCTGTTTGCGTAGTGAAAATGATATTTTGCCCCAGAAAGTAAATCCCGACTAGCAGCAGTGCTAATCCAATAAGTTTGAGTAGAAGCCGCATTGCCCGTGATAACGCTACTGCACAATCTTAGCCAGGCAAAGGGCGATTGCCCTAAAACGCTACATCTCTAAACTCGCGCAAGTAGAGTTGCTCCGATATCTGCACTTGAAACCACAGTCCTTGCTCAATACCGACTTCCAGAAAAACCTGGTCAGTAGCATCTGGACAATGGATCGTAGATAACCACTGCCAGCGCTTGTAGTCTTCTAAAGCTGATTCAAGCCGTTTCGTTTTACTGATCTGTCTCATGGGTAGACCTCAATGCTACTCCCCCTCCCTACTCTAGTCATTCAATCGCGTTCCTGTTGAATTCTTAAAGTTTAATTCTTGAAAAACATACGTTCTGTTAAGTGAGCACTTTTCAAAAATCAAATTGAGTTCCCCTGGATAGAGAGTCCGCTGTAAAGTTGTCCATCACCCGTCCATTCCTGGCAGGCTGCTAGTCCCGAGTTTGGGTCTTGCGAATAGGTGTCCGTCGGCACCCAAACCCGCACGGTTTGGTCAAGCAAAACCTGGTAGAGATATTCCACATCTGGCTTGAAGCTCAGTCCGATGCGCAGGTTTGAGAAGTCGTCTTCACAAATCTCAAACCCAAACCGCACGACGATTTGAGCAACTAGACATTCTGGAGTATCAGAATATTCTCCGGAAATGTCTCTTTCTTGCCAAAATTTCTCCAGGAATCGGTTCAGAATTGGCAAAACTTTGGCAGGGGAACCATTTCGACTGGCATAAATAATTGCCGGGTTGTCCTCTACAACGATGTGACAAGGAATATTAGCCATTTGCCTCCTGGATTAATCAGGTTAATCCTCGATTAATTTTTCTTATTACTATCTAGATATAGCAGTCCTAAATTAATTGTTTTAA
>NZ_JACJPC010000118.1:0-63519 GCF_014695875.1 Leptolyngbya sp. FACHB-541
GTCGAGATGTTTGTTGGAGTTGGTGCTTCACGAGTGCGTGACCTGTTTAAGAAGGCAAAGGAAAACGCCCCTTGCATCATCTTCATTGATGAGATTGACGCAGTCGGACGGCAGCGGGGAGCCGGAATCGGGGGTGGTAACGATGAGCGGGAGCAAACCCTCAACCAGTTGCTCACCGAGATGGACGGGTTTGAAGGAAACACCGGCATCATCATCATCGCGGCAACCAACCGTCCTGATGTCCTTGACTCTGCCCTGTTACGTCCCGGTCGCTTTGACCGTCAGGTTTCCGTCGATCCGCCGGACATCAAGGGTCGTCTGGAAGTGCTGGAAGTCCACGCACGCAACAAGAAGATTGCTCAGGAAGTTTCTCTGGAGGCGATCGCCCGTCGCACCCCTGGATTCACCGGAGCCGACCTTGCTAACTTGTTGAACGAGGCAGCAATTTTAACTGCCCGTCGCCGCAAAGAAGCAATCACCATGCTGGAAATCGACGATGCGGTAGACCGCGTTGTCGCAGGCATGGAAGGTACGCCGCTGGTAGACAGCAAGAGCAAGCGCCTGATTGCCTATCACGAGTTAGGACATGCGATCGTTGGCACCTTGCTGAAAGCACACGATCCGGTGCAGAAAGTAACGCTGATTCCTCGCGGTCAAGCTCAAGGTTTGACCTGGTTCACACCTAATGAAGAGCAGGGCTTGATTTCTCGCTCTCAACTGATGGCTCGAATCACTGGAGCATTGGGTGGAAGAGCCGCCGAGCATGTAATCTTTGGCGATGCTGAAGTTACCACAGGTGCAGGCAACGACTTGCAGCAGGTGACCAACATGGCGCGGCAAATGGTGACTCGCTTCGGCATGTCTGACCTTGGACCACTTTCCCTAGAAAGCCAGCAGGGAGAGGTCTTCCTTGGCCGTGACTGGATGTCTCGCTCAGAATATTCTGATGAGATTGCCGCCCGGATTGACGCTCAAGTTCGCACCATCGTCGAGCATTGCTATGACGATTCCCGCCGGATCATCCGCGACAACCGCGCCGTGATCGATCGCCTGGTAGACCTGCTGATCGAGAAGGAAACCATTGACGGTGAAGAATTCCGCCAAATCGTCGCAGAATACGCTGAGGTTCCTGAGAAAGAGCAATACGTGCCACAGCTCTAATTTTCACCTCGAAAAGTCCGCTTTAAAGCAAAGAGGGGGGCACCGTTGGTGCCCCCCTCTTTGCTTTGTGGGGATTAGAAACTCATTCGCTCCCAGACTAATTCTTCGGGTTGCTTCAGGTGCCAGCGCAGCAGATCAGCGGACTGACCTGCGATTAATGGTGGTAATGTTGGCAGACCGATCGCCCGTCGAGGGGCTGTCGTTGCCAGGGCGATCGCCTCTCCCACTTCACAAACGCCCCACTTCACCAAATTCTGCACTCCTACCAGCAAGGGCAGCGTTGTACCTGCTAAGGTGCCGTTTTTTAACCGTGCTGTACCGTCTTGCACCTCAATTTGGCGGTTGTCCCAGGGATAAGTGCCGTCAGGCAAACCCAGCGGTGCAAGCGCATCGCTAACCAGAAAGATGCCCAAATCGTGGGGAATGGGCGATCGCGTCCCTCGTCCAACCCGCAGCAGCAAATCGACCATAAGTGGAGAAACGTGCTGGCTGTCTGCAATCAAGCCGCAATAAACGGTCGGATGCAGCAATGCTGCCCCCAACAGTCCTGGTTCACGGTGATGCAATCCAGGCATGGCGTTAAAGGCATGAGTCACCATAGAGGCTCCCTGCTCGAACGCAGCCTGAGCCTGAGCCGCGGTTGCCTGAGAATGTCCCAAGCTAACCGTCATTCCCAAAGATTTGAGGAAAGGAATCACCGTCTCAGTAGGGTCAAGTTCTGGAGCCAGCGTGATCACCTTCACAAGGGATGCATAATCGCCCAGCACTCGCTTGACCTGATCTAGCTGCAACGGCAGCAAATATTCCTTAGGATGGGCACCTCGCTTCTCTAGATTAAGAAAAGGACCTTCTAAGTGAACCCCTAAAATTCGGGCAGATTGTGGATCGGGCTGGGACTGTTCTAGAAAAGTAGCGATAGTGTGGAGCGATCGCCCAATATTCTCAATCGAGGTCGTTACCAGGGTTGGCAGGAACCCATCTACGCCTTGCGTCCAGAGGAAACGGCAGATTTCTGCAAGCTGGTCGAGATGATTCAAATTTAGGTCGGGGAATGCCAACCCCAACGCGCCATTAATTTGTAAATCAATGCCACCTTGCGAAATCCAGTCTCCTTTTACATCCAGCACCCGCAAATCAGACGGCGGGAACTGCTTAACACCCGTAGCCATCGGTGCAGCAGTGCTAATCTTGCTCTGACGAATGCAAATTCGGTAAAGCTCTTGGTAGCCAACCAATCGAGCATTGATAATATCCAGAGAATAGTCAGGCATGGGAGATTAGCTGTAGGGACTAGTTCTTGAAACCTCTTTCAGATCCTCGCACACCCCCTGTCTTATTCCCATCCCCCACCCCCTCATCCTATGACCCCATCCCCTATTGGTATCATCATGGGCAGCGACTCCGACCTGCCAACCATGCAAGCAGCGATCGCCATCTGCGAAGAATTTGAGATTCCTTGTGAAGTGGCGATCGTTTCTGCCCATCGCACCCCAGAACGCATGGTGGACTACGCAAAACAGGCACATCTGCGTGGACTCAAAGTGATCATCGCTGGAGCAGGTGGTGCCGCCCACTTACCAGGAATGGTTGCCGCTCTAACTCCACTACCCGTGATTGGCGTACCCGTTGCCAGTCGCCATCTTCAGGGCGTAGATTCGCTCTACTCGATTGTGCAAATGCCTGCCGGAATTCCCGTGGCAACCGTGGCGATCGGCAATGCCAAAAACGCCGGACTGCTGGCCGTGCAAATCCTCGCTAGCCATCAACCCGAACTGCTAGAAAAAGTGCAGCGCTATCGCCAGGATTTGAACAACCTGGTTCTGGACAAACAAGCTAGGTTAGATGAGATAGGCTATCGACAATATCTTGCAGAATCCTGAAGACGCGACATGACAGAAGCTACTCAAATCCGCCCTGCTGCCAAGCCCGCCGCTGACCTGACAATTCACTATCAGGTAGCGATGCCGCAGCCTGAAACTCACCTGTTTCAAATCACGCTCCAGATCAAAGGCTGGCAGACAGACGTGCTGGATTTGAAGATGCCCGTCTGGACACCGGGATCATATCTGGTGCGAGAATATGCCAGACACCTTCAGGATTTCACCGCTGAGACAGCCGATTCCGCCAAACCGTTAGCTTGGCAAAAGCAGAGCAAAAACCACTGGCAGGTCGAAACGGCAGGCACGTCAGAAATCACTGTGCGCTATCGCATTTTTGCGAATGAGCTATCCGTGCGGACGAACCATCTGGATGCAACGCACGGTTACTTTAATCCAGCGGCGACCTGCTTTTATTTGCCAGGATTTGAGCATAAACCGATTCAAGTCACGATCATTCCACCCAACCCAGACTGGCAGGTTTCCACACCCCTACCGGCAGCGTCAGGAGCAAATACATTTGTCGCGGCTGACTTTGACACGCTGGTAGACAGCCCATTTGAAGTCGGTAAACAGCAGGTGTACGAGTTTGAAGTGTTGGATAAACCCCACGCGCTAGCCATTTGGGGACAAGGAAACGCAAAGCCAGAGCAAATCATCGAAGACACCCGCAAGATCATTCAGGTCGAGGCAGATCTGTTTGAAGGATTACCTTACGATCGCTACCTCTTCCTGCTGCACCTTTCCGCTCAAGGCTTCGGCGGATTGGAACACAAAGACTCCTGCTCACTCAACTATCCACGTTTGGGCTTCCGATCGCCAGAACGGTATAACCGCTTCATGCAGCTTGTTGCTCACGAATTCTTTCACCTGTGGAACGTCAAGCGAATTCGCCCGAAAGCGCTAGAAGTGTTTGACTACGAAGCAGAAAACTACACGCCTTCCCTCTGGTTTAGCGAAGGCACCACCAGCTACTACGATCGCCTCATACCATTGCGAGCTGGCATTTACGATATCTCATTCTTCATCAAAGAACTGAGCAAAGGCATTACCCGCTTCTTGCAAACTCCGGGTCGCCAAGTGCAACCCCTGGACGAATCGAGCTTTGACGCCTGGATTAAGCTCTACCGCCGCGATGCCAATAGCGATAACGTGCAAATTTCCTATTACCTCAAAGGTGAGATGGTGTCGCTGCTGCTAGATTTGCTGATTCGAGCCAAGCATGGGAATGGGCGATCGCTCGACCAAGTGATGCGCCAAATGTGGAATCAGTTCGGCAAATCCGAGACCGGCTTCACCCCCGAACAGCTTCAATCTGTGATCGAATCAGTCGCCGAAACCGACCTGTTAGACTTCTTCCATCGCTTCCTCAACACCACCGAAGAGCTACCGTTCAACCAGTATCTAGAACCCTTTGGACTCCAGCTTCAGTCCGAAGGCGAAGACGAACAGCCCCCCTTCCTGGGAATCACCGTAAAGACAGAAGCCGGACGGGAAATGATCAAATTCGTCGAAGCTGGCTCCCCAGCCCATCAGGTAGGTATCGACCCCGGTGACGAACTGTTAGCGATCGATGGACTGCGGGTCACAGCAGAGCAACTGAGCGATCGCCTCAAAGACTATCAGCCCAACCAGGTAATTCACCTCACCTTCTTCCACCAGGACCAACTGCTCACACACCCCATTCAGCTTGTAGCCCCGCGCCCCTCGCGCTATCAGATCAAGGCGAGCGAAAATCCCTCAAAAACACAGCAGAAAAACTTCTCCGGCTGGCTCGGCGCATCCCTCAAAGAAATTTGAGCCACGATTTGCACTGCCCAGCACTTAAAAAAACCCTGCCACCCACCAATGCGAAGCGCCACGCCACCCATCCACCCTCCGCAAGGGATGGTGGATGGGGGACGCGCTTCGTCCCTCAGTGGGGGTTTGGGGGCTAGCCCCCAAAAGGGATTTGGATTGAGAAATATTTCCCCAAAAAACTAAAAGATAAAAACAGTCACAGACTACACAATTCCTCCCCCACCGTACTTGTTATAACGAGTTGAGACGTTCCTCATTCTCATAACATGTTGGTCATTGCGAGGCGGGCATTCAAGTAATCGGTTCATTTAAACATGTGCCCTTTGCTGAAGCTTGTCCGCCTCGTTTTTCCATCGTTGCCCATTACTCAAATAGATTGCAGCGAAAACCAATCAGGAGGCAGCTTTGTGCGGCATTGCAGGCATCATCTACCATAATCCAGCTTCTTACCAAAACCTTGGACGGGATTTGCTGTCCCTGATTCAACCCTTAGAGAGCCGAGGCCCAGATTCCTGTGGGGTTGCCCTATACAGTGACACAGACACCCAGGAACCAGGGATTTACAAGGAAGTAGGTGCGGTTAATAATCTGGCGAAAAAGTATGGACTTTACGATGTCAGCGGCAGTCATGGTATCGGACATACGCGCATGGCAACGGAATCTGTCGTAGATACCAATCATTGCCACCCCTTTACCCCTGGCTCTGGGCTATCGATTGTCCATAATGGTCAGATTTCTAACTACTACAAGCTGCGGTTTAAGTTAGAGCAGGCAGGCGTAGTATTTGAAACTCACAATGACTCAGAGGCGATCGCCCACTACATTCACCACCAGCTTTCCCTAGGCGAACCGCTAGAAGCTGCTTTGGAAAAGCTTCTGCGTGACATCGATGGAACCTACACTTTTTTAGTTGCAACACCCAACAAAGTTGCACTAGTGCGCGATAAGTACGCCGCCAAACCTGCCGTAGTTTACGAAACAGCTGAGATGGTGGCGATCGCCTCCGAATATCGCGCCCTGCTCACATTGCCCCACTTTGACCCAACCGTGCCCCTCCGTGAACCAGATGCAGGTGAAATTAACATCTGGTCAACTGTTGCAGTGACTCGTGAGCTTTTAGAGGCTAGGAGCTAGGAAGGGCTGGGGGATTAAGGATTAGGGATTAGGTTGTTTTATCTTCATTCTTTTGCTGAGATGCCTGAGACGATTCTTTCTAAGACAGTTTTGGATTGTGCAAAGTTAACCACCCGTGAAATTAACCAGCAGCTAAAAGCGCTGGCATCTGAGGGAATTGAGCAGGTGGAAGTGGTGAATCCGGCAGGACGACATAATCTGGCGATCGCCCTGGAACATCCGATCACTATTAGTTTTCAAGGTTCGGTCGGCTACTACTGCGGCGGCTTGTGTGATAGAGCAACGATTGAAATCAACGGTTCCTGTGGCTGGTCAGTCGGTGAAAATTTGATGTCTGGGCAAATTACCGTCCAGGGAAATGCCTCCGCCAACGCTGGAGCCTCGGCGCACGGTGGCAAAATTTGCATCCTGGGAAATGCTGGACCTCGCGCCGCCATCTCACTCAAAGGAGCCACCCTGATCGTCAGCGGCAATGTCGGACATAGCAGCGCCTTCATGATGCAGCAGGGACGATTTATCATTTGCGGTGATGCAGGCGAAAATCTGGGTGACTCTATTTATGACGGTCAAATCTTTGTCGGCGGCACAATCAAATCCCTAGGTGCGGATGCTCGACTTGAACCCATGACCGCTCAGGACTGGGAACTGCTCACCCAAGAACTTCACCCTCTGGGTCTGGATGCCAAAGCTTATGAGTTCAAAAAGATAGTTTGCGCTCAGGAGCTATATCACTTCAAAGCCAAAGATTTCAGCAAGTGGAAAGACGCATATTAAAGCGATCGCATTCTGTAGGTTGGTAGAGCGCAGTGAAACCCAACAAATTTAAATCTTCGCGATGGTCAGCCCCTACCGGCTTAAGCAAATCGATAAACCTTACACTTGCCAAACATTGCTGTTGGGTTTCGCCTTGCTTCACCCAACCTACGTGACCTCTCGTTAATCCTTTTGAATTTTTAACTTAGAACTTCTAATGGAACCTGTTCTCAACACCAGCAGTACTTTTAACCCTGAAGTCATTCAAGCTATCCAGGAACGAGCAGAACTGGGACGCTACATGATTCGCGGATTTGGTGCATTCCGCAACGTGCCCCGATTGGACGATCTGGTTTTTCTCACTGCCTCTCTGACTCGCCTGCCACTAGAAGGATATCGGGAGAAGTGCAGCACTAAAACGGTGTTGGGAACTCGTCACGCCAAGCGCCCGATGGAGTTAGAAATTCCGATTACGATCGCCGGAATGAGCTTTGGAGCACTGTCCCGCAACGCCAAAGTTGCCTTAGGTCGAGCTGCAACCTGGCTGGGAACCTCTACCACCACAGGCGATGGCGGCATGTTGCCCGACGAGCGAGAAGCCTCATCTAAGCTGGTCTATCAGTGTTTACCGTCGCGCTATGGCTTCAACCCTAAGGATTTGAAGAAAGCAGATGCGATCGAAATTGTGGTAGGACAGGGCGCTAAACCGGGTGGTGGCGGCTTGCTACTAGGGCAAAAGGTGAATCAGGTCGTAGCTGGAATGCGAACCTTGCCAGAAGGAGTGGATCAGCGATCGCCCTCTCGCCACCCCGACTGGATCGGGCCCGACGACCTGCGAATTAAAATCGAAGAACTGCGCGAAGCCACCGACTGGGAGATTCCCATTTACGTCAAAATTGGCGCAACCCGCGTCAAAGATGATGTCAAACTGGCAATCAAATCTGGCGCAGACGTAATCGTACTAGACGGCATGGAAGGCGGCACCGCAGCCACCCAAAGCATTTTTCAGGAACACTCTGGAATTCCTACGCTTCCTGCTCTGGTGCAGGCAGTCGAGGCGCTGAAGGAAAGCGGTATGTATGGAGAAGTTCAGCTTGTGATCTCGGGCGGCATTCGTTCTGGTCCCGATGTCGCCAAAGCCTTGGCTTTAGGAGCAGATGCCGTCAGCATTGGCACAGCTAGCCTGATCGCAATGGGCTGCAACAAACCCATTTACGTGGAAAGCTATCACAAACTCGGCACAGAACCTTATCACTGTCACCACTGTCACACAGGATTGTGTCCGGTCGGCATTACTACCCAGGATGAAGACCTGATGGCGCGTCTACCCGTTGAAGAAGCCGCAACTCACGTTGCAAATTACCTTCAGGCAATGGTGATGGAGGCTCAAAGTCTGGCGCGTTCCTGCGGCAAGTCTGACGTTCACAATTTGGAGCGAGAAGATTTAGTTGCACTCACCTTAGAAGCTTCGGCAATGTCCAAATTGCCGTTGGCAGGAACGGATTTTGTTATGGGGCAATGAGGCTATTTGTATTGCAATTTATGTACGATCCGGAGCTAGCAAAATTGGTGATGTAGTCAGTTCCAGATAAGCAGGAAAGCTCAAAGAGAAGGTTCATAAATTAATTGTTCTCTTGCTTTCCAAGTTAATGCCCTAAACGGCATAGCTATCCGTCAAATTTTACGGGAATGGAAGGAGAACTGACTAATGAAATCGCAAACTTCCGCTACAGAGAATTTCACAACTGAAGTTTTTGTTGAATCTGGTTTGCCTATTTTAGGCTTTTTGCTGCTCTTGATTTTGCTGTAAGGATAGCGTTCAGCTTGAAGTTGTTTGAGTAACACGATTACGTTTAGCAAATAGGTAATTCTTTACCTCTTCAAGCTGCCGCATCTTTCCATTAGTTTCTTCAAGTTTAAGGTCAATTACTTTCAATTTTTCAGATGTCAGCATCGCAACGTTTCTCTAAGTATCAATCGGGTATTTGATCTCGTTTAGAGCAAAGCCTGAAAACTTGCTTTGAGTAATGATGATTACTCGTTCTACGTTTAAAGTTACTGATCTAACGTTTCAACGCTTCTGGCACCATGCTGTGATTGATAGCGGTAGTGCGGACAGGACTGGAAGTTGGAGCTTGGCGCAGTTTGGCAATATTGCTGAGGGCTTTTTGGGCATTGGCTTTGCTGCCCCGTTCGGTAAATAGCTTGGCGGCAATTTCTAGGTCAGCGATCGCCCCTCCTCGATTGCCCAATCGCTGATAGGCAATGCCCCGATAATAGTGAACAATCGCATTGTTGGGTGACAGAGCGATCGCCTCTGAATAGTCTGCAACAGCAGCTTGAGGATTGCCCAACTTCTGGCAAGCCATGCCGCGATAGAAGTAGACAATTGGGTTGGGTTGAATCTGGATCGCCAAACTATAATCAGCGATCGCCCCATAGGGATCGCCCATTTCCACCCGAATAAAGCCACGGTTGCAGTAGGCAGCAAGGTAACGAGGATCTAGCACAATTGCTTCGCTCAGGTCAGCCAGCGCGCCCGACTTGTTGCCCTGGTCATAGCGCACCAACGCCCGACCATTGTAGGCTGCTGCATCGCGTGGGGTAAGGGCAATCAAACTGTCGAAGTCGGCGATCGCCCCAGCCTTGTCACCCAGCCTATAGCGCGTTACCGCTCGATTCCAGTGAGCTGCGACATCTTCAGGGTCAAGTGTTGGACTATCGAAACTTTCAGTCAGCTTCTGGATCACCTCAGGATCAGTCGTTCGCAGCTTTAGCTCCAGATTTGACAACACGGTTGTCGTCGTCAGAGACTCATCTACTCCCAACAAAGCAAACGATTGATCTGAAACCAAAAAATTCTCCCGCGCTCCCAAAACCTTAAAGCGAAAGTAATCTGGGTAGTTGCGCTTAAGCTGCAAGAGCTTGTGCAGCGTTTCCTGAATTGCCCCTCGCTGAATTGGGTCGATCGACCACTGCTGATTAATGCTGCTGAGAAACTGGACTTCGTTGCGGTCAGCCACGTGACACCAGCCCACATCAAGCTGGCGCTTCTGACTGAGCAAGGTTTCTAACTTTTGCATCAGCCCGTCATCCAAACCCGACTGCGCCGACCATTGCCAGACTAAAATCAGTCGCTCTTGAGTCTGAGTCAGCGCCTCTTCCAGAATGGCACGGCTCTTAGAAACACTCTTTCCATTCATGCCGGACTGGTGAGACTTTAGATCAAAAATCAACTCATACTGAAGCCCCGTTGGCAAAGCCTGAAGGTGACGATTCACCCCCTCCAACTCCTGATGCAATGTAGCTTCCACTCGCGTCTGAAAACTTTTTGAGTTGTTTTTAAGCGCCGCCAAGCCAACCGTCAGATCTTCCAAATGATGACGCATCATCTCCGCATCTTCAGCGGGAGGCAAATGACTCACCTGTTCCTGAAGCTGTTTGTGCTGTTCTGCTAGGGTTTGCGTAAACTGTTGCAGCGAGGCAAACTGTTCTTGGATGCTGCTCAAGTAAGCAGTCATTGCGCCTTCAGCTTGCATGTAGAGTTCTGAAGAGGCTAGATCAGAATTCTGTAAGCCATTTAGATAGGCAGTCATTGCCACCTGAGCCTCTGAAAACAAATCAGAAAAGGTTAAAGAGGGCATCAGCCCATTCATCGACGGCCCGATGCGAGCCAGACTTTCCTCCAGGTCGCTCGTCGGATCTGGGGGAATGTAACCCAACTCCAGAGTTGCTGCGGGGTCATCAACCGAATTGTTGTAGACCGTTTGGTCAAATCGGGGCAAGCTGTCAAACAGGGGATTGTAGCTCAGCTCCAGGGTCGCGGCCGGATCTTCTGCCTGGGCAGGTGGGGTAAACGGCGGCGGATATCTTAGCTCAAGCGTTGCGGTTGGGTCGGCAATCTGGATGGGTTTCTCAACTTGCCGTCTCAGGTTAAGCGCAGTGGCTTCCACCGCAGAGAGAGATTGCTTGAGCGCTTCTTGCTGCTGCTGCATCTCTTTCATTTCAGCCATAAGTACTGACCAATCCCGTTTGGGCACCAGGGTAGAAACCATTTTGATCAGTTCTGCGACTTCCTGCTTTAGAGAGGTGGAGTCAACAGGTGGCGGTAGTTTTTGAAACTGCCGATTGAGGTGAGACACCTGATCCCGCAGGGAAACAATGCTGGGTTTGGTCAAATTGGTCAGGTTTTGCAAATTCACCCGAATTTGCACCAGTTCTGTTTTAAATTGGGCGATCGCCCCTTCTACTTCCTCCATCCGATTGGCAGGAGAAGCCTTTTGCAGGTAGTTAGTAACCCCCGCCAAGGTATCTGAAAGCTGAGCGTACTGCTCATGAATCTGGTAAATTTCTTGCCGCAGCGGTTGAATGCCCTGCTGCTCAATGGGGTCAAGCCGATCCTGAATCTCTTGCCGAATTTCTGCAACTTCGCTAGCCAGCTTGTCTAAAATTTCGCGGTTGTTGCGAGTAACTGTTTTCTTCAGGCTGCCAATCGCTTCTGGGGTGGGCAGCGACATCATCTGCTGGTTGAGCAACTCAATGTGCTTTGACACACGGCGATCGAGTTTGGAGAGGGCGATCGCCGTATTCTGTTCGCTCTGGTCTTCAAACCGCCGACGGTTAATCAGGTTTAGCAGCACCAGCACAGACAGCGGCGTGGATGCAAACAAAACCTGCTTGGACATGAGGGAGACAACCGATCCAACCCCCAAGCCGACCAGCGATAACGACTCAACTAGTTCTAACCAGTGACGTTTTTTCAAGGATGCCCTGACCTGAAGAATAAGAGTGAATGCAACTCAACCGTCAGAATGCAGATATCCGTTCTGGTGATCGAGACAATTTACTCGAATCTTCTATCAGTTTGCGAAGCAATCAGGAAATTCTTTACAGCAAAAGATATTAAGCCGGAATTTACGTAGATATATGTAGCAGCCCTAGATCCATTGCAAGACAAGTGAGTTATGAGAAGCGTACTCTGTCAGGCACGTCTCCATACCCTCAGAACTGATAATGTGACACCAGGATTTTGAAGCCTTATTTTTCAGGGAATGCTCACCGAACAATGCGCGCTTTAGAAATTAGGACTGCGGGGTTTAGCTCCTACTAATTTTTTGAAACTGAGGCAAAATTAAGGGAAACCGCTGGCGACCGCTGCCCATGACAAGTCTCAAAGCATCAGAACGCGGACTTGCGATAGTCAATCAAGCAAGACTGAGGAAGGGGTGGACTAAAACTCGCACCCCCCTTTGGTGGCAGTCTGCTCACACCTCCCAAGCAACACTGCGGCGATTTTGGCAAGGGGCAGCGGTGCAAAGCGAAACCTTTATCGCAATCTGTGAAGTTGTTGGAATCAAGGACTGGCGAATTGTTTCTGATTCTGCTGAATCCACTGATTTTGAGCGATCGCCACAGATTTTGCTGCAAGATTGGGGAGAAGCACCCGACATTGCTGGCTTTTATGGACGCACTCAGGAATTAGGGGAATTAGAGCACTGGATCGAACGCGATCGCTGCAAATTAATCACCGTTCTAGGCATGGGTGGCATCGGCAAAACGGCTCTTACTGTAACACTGGCAGATCGAATTCAAAACCAATTTGAATGTGTAATTTGGCGATCGCTCCGTTCTTCACCCTCCGTTTCGTCTTTACTGAATCAGCTCATTCAGTTTCTTTCTCAGGGGAAACAAACCGCTGATCTAGAAGATCTGCAACATAGCTTTTCTCAATTGACGCTGCTCTTACGTCAAAACCGTTGTCTGGTGATTTTGGATGAGATGGAGGGTATCTTTCGCAGCAGTAGTGGACGATTTCGTCCGTATATCGGACAGTATCGGGAAGGTTATGAAGGATACGGAGAATTGCTGCGCCGCATTGAGAGCGATCGCCACCAGAGCTGTATTATCCTCACCAGTCGAGAAAAGCCAGAAGAAATCGCTGCCTTTGAAGGGAAAACTTTGCCAGTTCGATCGTTTCAACTAAAGGGCTTGCAAACTGAGGACGCTAAAGAACTATTTAAAGCCAAAGGGGTTTCTGGCGCTGAAGAAGGTTTGACGGAGCTAATTTTGCTCTATGGGGGCAGTCCTCTAGCGCTAAAAGTGATTACAACTCTCATTCAAGAAGTTTTTAGAGGAAGCATCATTCAGTTTTTGAGTCAAAATACGTTAGTGGTGGGCGATCGCCTCCGCATGTTGCTAAAACAACAGTGCGATCGCCTTTCCAATTTAGAAAAAGAGCTTGTGTACTGGCTTGCAATTGAGCGGCATCCCATTGCGTTATCGAGACTGCAAGCCAACATGCTTTCCCCACCAACCCAATCGGTGCTTTTAGAAGCATTAGCTTCACTAGAACGCAGATGCATGTTGGAACATGCAACTCAAACTGATGAGCAGGAATCCGCAACTGATGAATCCTTGTTTACCTTGTCACTTTTGGTGATGAAATGTGTCACTGATGAGTTTGTTGAACAAGCAATCGATGAACTCTATACGGCGATCGAAACACAGGACATTAAACACTTGAAGCTTTTGAAACACTATTCTCTAATTCCACCTCAATCTTGTGAAGATGGGGATAATACATCAACTCACATGCTTAAACGATTGAGGAATAGCCTCCAACCTATGTTTGAGGGCGAGGAACTTAAACATCAACTACGAATGATGCTTCAACCGTTGAAGGATCAAATTCTGACAGGAGTAGGTTACGCGAATGCTAATCTAGCTCAACTTTTAAGCGTTTTAGAGGCTGACTCTAATACCTAGGATAAGCAAATTCCAACGGAGCAAGATTAACTTCTGCTAGCTTTTACTAAGCAGATTTTGAAGCAGCGATCGCCCGCTGCTTCTCTAAAAAATCTTCGATTTCTGCCACAAGCCATACTTTTTCCGCTTCCGGTAGCAGTGAACCAAACTGTGGCTGGCTCCTATTTCGAGCGATAACTGTGCAAGCTGTTATGGGTGTTCTCCTGATCGACAAACCTAAACTTTTTAATCTTGCCTGCTTGATCTGAGTAAGTTGTCCTCGTGCGTCGCTATAGCGCCATCCCCACAACCACTGCTGAAGCCTAAAGTTTTGGCATTTAATCTCCAACCGAGTTCGACACACTGCACCACGTAGGAAGAGAACTAATAATGAGACACTGGTTACTCCCCAAAGGATGAAGAAAACGGAGCCATACGGTATTTGATATATAAGAAAGTTTGACAATTCCTCTAAATAAGAAGCGCTATTAAAAGCATCGTGAAAAAGCAGATCGTAAAAAATCCGGGCGTTAATAGTCCAACCAATCAGCCACAGACTCAGATACCCGATCAATAAAAGAAGCGCAAAAAACCGACTGTGACCGCTTCCTAGCCCGATTGGTGGAATCTCCGCTACTAGCTGTTCTTTGCTGATTGCCAACTTAATAGAACTATCACTAGGTCGAGCAGGCTTTTGGTTGGCACAGGCAAAAGCTTTCTCTCCGCGCAAAGCAGACGATGCCTCTGCTGCTGAGGGAAAGCGGTCTTCTGCTGTAGGCTCCACCATTCGCTCTAGCCAATCTGCAAATTGTTTAGAAACTGTAACGTGAGGGCGAAAATGAATTCGCAGTTTTCGATAGGGCAAATCGGCAGGTGCTTTGCCTGTTAATAAAGTAATCAGCGTTGCTCCAAGCCCATACAGGTCAGTTCCTAAAACGGCTTGTCCACGAAACTGTTCTGGAGCCATGTAGCCGTAAGTTCCAACCACAGTACTGCTGCCAAGCATAGTGTTGTGATAGGTGTCTTGCACAGCCCCAAAATCTACTAAAAATAACCATCCATCACTTCGACGAATAATATTTTGAGGTTTGATATCCCGGTGTAGCACTGGAGGCGTTAACTGTTGCAGGTAAACCAGAACTTCTAGAATCTGAATTGCAATATTGTGAACCTCTGTTTCGTTAGGTTGCCAACCTCTTTCAAGCAATGTTTCTAAGGATTGCCCTTCTGCAAGTTGTTGAGCGATGTAGAAGAGGCGATCGCGCGGCAAGTCTACCTCAAAATAATCTACATATTGAGGAATCGCAGGGTGATTAAGCTGTTGCAAAATTCGAGCTTCTCGCTCAAACAGTTCTAACGCCTTAAAGTCATTGGTTTGGCGCAGAGACATAGCTTTGAGAGCAACTTGCTGACCTGTCTTTAAATCCTCTGCGGCATAGGTAATGCCAATGCCACCTTGCCCTAACTTACTCAAAATCTGGTAGCGTCCAGCGACGAGGTTCCCTGACTGATGTAGTGTTGTCATCGGAGTTTGGGGACTAGTTTGAAGTTGGAAAGTAAATGAACCTTTTTTGAGGCAGAATGTAAGCCCGCAAGTTTAATTTCCCGACCCGTCTTTAGCACCATAGTCCAGCAGCTCAACTAATTCTGTCTGTGGACGTGAGAGCGTAGTACGAGAATCACAGATTGAGGCTGCAAGTTGCAGTGGCGTAAGGTCTAAATCATCTTTAGTATTTGTTGCTCCATGACTCAGCAGCAAGCTAGCTAGCTGTACTCTAGAAGTCCACCATATATCGTGATGTTCTACAGACCAAGGCGGCATTTTTGAGCAAGTACTTGACTCAATTTCTATTTCATCTTCCCCTTTGCCTGCATTAAGGCCGTTGACAGAAGAAAAGGGGCTGCTGTCCCCAGAGGAAAATCCATCCGAGTTTTCTTTGATATTCCCTCCTGCCACTACAAGGTGGAGCGGAGTTCTGCCGTCGTTATCCTCGGCGTTGATTTGGGCACCGTGTGTAATCAGTGTATTAATCACTCTTTTATTATCGGCTCCAGGGAAGTATTCCACAGTTGCGTGAAGTGGTGTTCTGCCATGACGATCTCTAGCATTAACATCTGCACCATTTGCGATCAGGGCTGCCGCCATCCATTCTGCCAATATGGAAGGATCTCCATTATTTGAAGCCATTGCCCAAGGACTTACGGCCCAATGCAGGGGTGTTCTCCCGTATCGATCCTGAGCATTAATGTCTGCTCCATTTGCAACCCAAGTTTGGGCAATCATTTCTTCAAATTCGTTTTTTGTAATCTTTTCTTTGTACGTGGATACTGATTTAACCAGAATGTGAAGCGGAGTGTATCCATAGTTGTCCCCAGCATTAATGTTTGCACCACCAGCAACTAACGCTTCAACCATCTCTCTAGAGGGTGGGTCGTAGGGATAATATATCGGCAGTTCTATTGCATTGTGCAGAGGTGTTTTATTCTGATCATCTCTGAGATTTGGCTCTGCTCCTCGTGCTATCAGTAATTCAACAACTTCTGCTGACTTGGCGTACCGGAATATATAACTAGTCCACCAAACTTTACTTTCTCTGTCCATGAATAATCCTCTCCAGAACAAAATACTACTAAGCATATCTACGTCTCCAATAGATGCTGCTTCCTCCGGAGAAGGATGATACCTGGCTGTCAGGCTGATCCAGGGAGCTTTTAAGTATTTGGGAGTATTCAGTGCAACAACGATCGCCACTCCTAGCCCAACTGCGGTTTTTAAAGGAATGGGCGATCGCGCTCTACTTCTAATTCTTTTACCTTGCAGCGCAGCCAATGCCTCCTTGGCAGAGGAAAAGCGGTCTTCTTCGTCTGGCTCTACCATTTGCTGAAGCCAGTCGGCAAACTGATCAGAGACCTGAATGCGATCGCGAAAACTATACCGCAGCCTTTCTTGAGGCAATTCCGAAGGGCAACGGTGCGTTAGCAAAAATAGTAAAGTTGTGCCCAAACCATACAGATCTGTCGCAGGAACAGCCTCCCCGCGAAACTGTTCTGGAGCCATGTAACCATAGGTTCCCACTACAGTACTCCCCCGTGCCACCGTAGTGCGGTAAGTATCCTGAACAGCCCCAAAATCTACCAGAAAGATCTGTCCATCTTCTCTTAAAATCAAGTTTTGCGGCTTGATATCGCGATGAACGATTGATGGCTTTTGAGCTTGCAGATAAATCAGAATATTCAAAACTTTAGCCGCAATCTGACGAACCCCAATTTCATTGGTACGCCAACCTCTTACCAGTTCTGCCAACGACTTGCCCTCTGCTAACTGCTGCACGATGTAAAAGGCTCGGTCTTCAGCCGTGTCTATGCAGAAATAATCCAGGTAGCTGGGAATCGCAGGATGATGAAGCTGCTTTAGCGTTCGGGCTTCCCGCTCAAACAGTTCCAGGACTTTAAATTCGCCCATGCGCCGCAGCGACAGTTCCTTTAGAGCCACGGGTTGATTGGCGGTCAGGTCTTTGGCAGCGTAAGTCGTGGCAATTCCCCCTCGCCCTAAGGTATCTGTCACCTCATACCGATTGGCAATGATATGTCCGATTTTATGCGGGATCTCCATAGGAGGTCTGTGGGTAGGTTGGGTTTAGCAGGAGGCGATCGCAACCTGGCTAGCAGTCCTGCTGATTCTTAGATGTTTTAATTTTGCCTGCCCTGCCCCTAATTGTGCGCTCAGTTTTGATCTCACCCTTGATCTCACCGCTGCGCCCAAGTTTCCTGATTTGTTTAAGCATTAGCCACCGACATTCGCAAAATCATCAGGCATGATCAGGGTAGTTGAGACAGTGTGGCGCTCGCTTGGGTAAGCCAAAATTGAGGGAAACTCAAACAGCCACTGCTCAAACTGCACACTGAAAGAGGAGTTAATTATGGAACAAGGTGAACTGTTGACATTGATTATGCTGCTGACCCCCGGCTTACTGCTGTCGATTTTGGTGATGGCAGTGTTCTCTGTTGGTGGATGACGCATAACTCCTGCACACCGAAATAAACGATGTGCCTAATCATAAACCGGGTCTTTTGCTCACCACTTGCTTCGTTCTGATCCCTAAATGCTGATAGACCGACCAGTTTGAAAGGCCGAAGCATTCTATTCAGACTTCTGTTAAGAACAGCTGCCTTCAAACTGGATTGGGCTAAACAATACAGTCGTGGAGTTGAAGTTGCAACTCTGAGGTAAGCATTATGGGGCAGTATGAACAGCAGGGTAAAACACTACAGTTGGCAGTTCCTCGCCTTTGGCTCTGGTGGACAGTGGCAACTGCAATTGCTGGAGCGATCGTTGGGGCATTGGAAGCATCGGGGTTTCAGTTTCTAGCAACTGTGTTTTTTACGGGTTTGTTTATTGGCATAGCTCAATGGTTGATCTTGCGCCACTACATTCCCAAGTTCTTCTGGTGGATAGCGGCTAGTACGTTAGGGTGGTTTTTTGGACTGATGCTGATGGTGAGTTTGGATGTAGTCCTTGATCCAATCATTCAATTCTTAACTAGGCTAGGCGCGTGGCAAGTTTTTTGGATGAATTTGGTTGGTGAGTCTGTTGTGCTGGCAATTTTGGGAGCAGCCCAGTTACCAATTTTGTGGCGATTTGTTCGCAAAGCGTATTGGTGGATTCCTGTTAGCGCTTTGGGTGGTGCGTTGCAAGGCGCAAGCGGTTCGGCTGTCGCGTATGTCATACAGCCAGGAGTATTGTCAGGAGCATTCGTAACTGCACTATCCTACGGGTCGGGTTGGTTAGCCTATGGCATCGTCACCGGAATTTTTCTGCAACGACTACGTCATCAACCTTAATAGGAACAATCACACAGTAGGGGCAAAACATTTGTGATGAGGATGAATGGCTGTCACCACCCATCTTCGACACAAACACTTTGCCCCTACTTCAAAGTGCAGCTAGGCTGCTGAAGACCTAACGGCGACCCCGAACTGGGACTTTGTTGAGATAATCGATGTCAAACGCAGAGGTGCGCTGGGCATAGTTGACTTTGGGTGCGATCGCTGCTGCCACAGCACGGAACTTGCGAGGATCTCCTTCGGGAAGGCTGCGCTCTTGGAATTTGAGCGTGTAGAATTTCTCCAGGGTAATCCGCCAGTCGGTTTTAGCAGTTCCTGCAACTTCGCGATAGTCTTCACCATAGCGAGGCACGAAGGTGAACGGACGCTTCTCCATCCGCTTGCGCTGATAAGGAACAATCGAATCACCAAACGCCTGGATGTACTCATCGCTATCGAGGAGCGCATCGACAAACCCGTGGAAACCCAAAGTTCCAATCTTGATCGACCAGGCAATCTTCTCCTCCTGATTGTAAGGAGCGCGACCCAACAGCCGCTTGACGCAAATTTCTACTAAGCGGTAGTTATCGTTAACGCCAACTACCAACGTGTAGAACCGCTCTGACTTTACCAACTCACGAATGAAATCACGAACGGTAATAGAGCCATTTGCCAAGCGGGTTTCTAGTGTGATCTGGCGGTTGAATCTAAGCAGGAGCTGCTCATTATACACTTGCCGATACGCTTCCCGAATGAGGGCTTGTAGCTCTGTTGGAGAACTTACGTCCTCAATTCGGTACACGTAAGGGGTATCTTCATTTTGATCGGATATGCCAAAGCTGCGAACCCTTTGGTTCTGACTCGATGGTTTATAGTCGAGCAACGGCAATGCCATGCTAATGTCTCCCTTCTGTATTGTGCGGTGTAAAAGTTGTCTGAAATATCAACTGCGAAGCAGCACCTAATGCTGGAAAGTCTGGGCTAAGGCTTGATTCAGACCAACACTTCTTTGGGCTTATTATCCCGTGTTTTGCTGACCTGTTATGTGATGAACTGCATTTTTTGTAAGCAAATTTCAATCAAATAGTGCAGTTCTCAACATTTTGCTCAGCTTCAAGCAGGTCAATCGAGAAAATTCCTAACTTGCCGAGTTCGAGAAGGCACTCAGCGCCAGCAAAAATACACATCCCAACGTCAGAACGATCAACAAACCAGAAACCCGACCCCAATTGGTGGACTTGAGAAATGTCTGAAGGTTGAACGGACGGTCAAAGTCGAGATTGAATTGAGTTGGAGGTGTGTAAGGTTTGGCTGGAGGCAATTGATCGCGATAGTAAGCACCATAACGCGGCGTAAAGCTAAAAGGACGCTCTGTCATCCGCTTGCGCTGATAAGGCACAATGTTGTCGCCAAAGGCTTTGGTATACTCTTCACCATCTAGCAACATGTCTACAAATTGATTCCACCCCTGGGTCGCAATCTGAATAGACAGCGTGATTTCCTCTTCTTTGCTGTAGGGCGCACGTCCCAACAGTCGCTTTAGAGCAAGTTCTACCAAACGGTAATTATTATTGGGTTCTACTACGAGCCGGTAGAAACGCTCTGATTTTGCTAACCCGCGAATGAAATCTCGAACCGTAATCGAGTGATTTTTCAGCCGCGTTTCTAAAACAGTTTGCCGATTAAATGACAGTGTTTCCTGTTCATTAAAGACTTGCCGATAGGCAGCCCAAATCAGCGCTTCAACGTCGCTTGGAGATTGAGATTCTCCAAGCTGATAAATGCAGGAAGTTTCTTCGTTGCGATCGACAACACCAAAGTTAGAAACTCGCTGGTTTTGAGTTGTCGGTTTGTATTGAAGTAGTGGTAAAGACATTTTCAATCTCCTATAACAGGATTCTGATATCGCCAAACCTGATCTAGGACGTGTTTTAAAGCCGATTGAAAGAGTTGATTTTTCGGATGTGAAAAGCCCGAAAAATCAACCTTTAAAACCTAGAGGATCTGGCTCATGCTGGAACACGAAATACTCACAGCACTCTAGCGGAAGGGGAAACTTGCAGCAGAGTTGATCGAAGCGGGTACGGGAGAAGTATCTTTGCGAGTCGTATCAGGGATGCTAATGTTGTCAGTTTTTACCTGGACAAAATTAACGGGTTTAACTTGGATTGAACGTGCCAATTCCAGGAAGTTCTTAACATCTCCCCACTTGTAGCGTTCCTCTTCTTGCTTATCTCGCCAGTAGTCGCTGTAGCGAGGAGTCACTAAGTTAAAGGGACGATCTTTGTAGCGCCGACGCTGATAGGGAATGATGTTCTCACCAAAGGAGGTAGTGTATTCCTCGCTGTCAACGAGAGCATCCACAAAACCGTCAAACCCAGCCGTAGCAATCTTGATTGACCAGGCAAGTTTTTCATCATTGTTGTAAGGTGCCCGACCGAGCAAACGCTTCAGGGTGAGTTCTACAACACGATAGTTTGAATTGGTTTCAAACACTAGGCGGCGATACACCTCAGATTTTGCCAGACCACGAATAAAGTCTCGCACGGAGATCGAGCGATTTTTGAGCTGCGTTTCTAGCGTTTTTTGACGATAGCTTTGCAGTGTCTCGTGTTCGCTAAATACTTGACGATAGCCTGCCCAAATTAAGTCTTGAAATTCGCCATCCGAGGTTGCGTTGTCTAGCCGATAAGTCCGTGGGGTATCTTCGTTGGGTACCTCAAAACCAGCCACACGCTGATTTTGTGAGGAGGGTTTGTACTCAAGCAAGGGAATTGGCATGGAAAGATCCTCTGGAAAACTGTGCGGGAAACAAGTTTCAGAGGTTAATTTTTCGTGCATACAGCGCAGGAAAAATTAACCTCTGACTAGACCTTTGGAGAGGTAGGAATGTAGCGGTAAGGCAGAGCAACACTGGTTCGCTTCACGCTGACTTGTGAAGGAGCAGCTTCACGAGTCGAATCGGGAACCTTGACCGATGATGCTCTAGCAACGTGCCGCTGGCTGTCGAGTTGGGGTGGCAAAAGGCTTTGGGCCATGTTGAGGAAGCCAACTGGGATAGCCTGACGGATAATTTTCTTATCCAACGCACCAGCTCCATAGCTCCGTGCCTGGAAGTAGGAACGGCTTGCGAGTTCCATATCCAGCAGACGGCCGCGCCAGTAATCCTCGTAGCGAGGAGTCACCAGGTTGAAGGGACGACCTTCCATGCGACGACGCTGATAAGGGACAGTATATTCTCCAAAGTTTTGCAGGTACTCGTCACTCTCTACTACCGCGTCGATAAACCCATGCAGTCCACGAGTTGCAATCACAATCGACCAGGCGATTTGCTCGTCTTTACCGTAGCTTGCCCGACCTAGAAACCGCTTAAAGGTGATATCGACTAGGCGATAGTTGCTGTTGGTGTCAGCAACTAATTCCCGATAGACATCGGTTTTACCCAGAGCGCGAACAAACTCTCGCACTGAAATCACCCGATTTCTGAATTGCGACTCCAATGCGGGTTGACGATATTGTTCGAGGATCAAATGTTCGCTAAAAATTTGTCGATATGATGCCCAAATGATTGCATCTACGCCTGTATCCGGGGTAGTGCCCGTTAACTGATAAATGGGTGAATTGTCTTCATCGGGAATGTTGTAGCCGTTAACGCGCTGGTTTTGAGTTTTGGGGGTAATTTCGAGGAGGGGAAGAGGCATAAGGTTAGGTACCTTTAACTAAAATTCATACACAAAAAATGAGTCCGCCCGTAGAGCAACACGGACAGCCGTCAGGGTGCAGTCAGATGTTCTAACTGTTGTTGAGCCATCCAAACTCGCGCCTGAACGGCTAAATCTGGATCGGCCTCTGCCATTGCGGTTAATCGCTCTAGAATTGCTGAGCTGAGCTGAGCCTGGGGCGACTGAGATGGGTTTCTACTGGCGATCGCCAACGCCTGTAAACCCACAATCGCGGCATAACGAATTGCCCAGTCCGGGTCGTGAGAGATCGTCAGCAACGCCTGCAATGTTTTGTCTTGAGCGATCGCCCGATCGCCCTCTGGCAGCTTCTCCCACCGCAGGTTTCCCAGTCCCTTAGCTGCTGCCCGACGAACGCTGGGGGCAAAATCGGTTTCCGCCGTACTGAGCAACACCTCCAGAGCGCGGGGATCAGCGATCGCCGCCAACGCCCGAAAAGAATAGGCTCGTGCCCCATAGTTGTACTCATCCAACTGCTCAATCAGCGGCAGAACCGCAACATCGCCCAGCCGAATTAGCCCCTCAACGGCAACGCTGGCGGCTTCGGGGTTGTTGTATCCCAACACGGCAATTAGGGTTGGAATGCCTGCTTCTAGACCTGAAGTTGCCAATGTGTTCACAGCTGCCACCAACCGACTGGGAGAATCGGCTTGCTCGACGGCTCGAATTAGTTCAGAAGCATCAACAGCCTTGGTCACAATCATCAGATCACCCGTAACTTCACAAAAAGAGTCAAAGCAGGAAATTAAGACAGCCAGTCAAAACGCCAGTTTACTCATCTATAGCAACGCATCCATCAGCGTCATCACCTGGGTAGCCGCAGGAGACAAGGCAACCGGGTTTGTTTGCTTAAGATTGCTCTCTAGCAGGCTTTTCAAAGCAATCATTTTGAAGCTATTCTCAACGCTGGCATGGGCGATCGCCTCAGCACCCGGTAAATAACCACTTGCACCTAAGTCGAGCAATAGCTTACGACGCAGCTTTAGATCTGCTTCGGATAGCGATCGCACCAACCTTTCTCCGTAAGCGGGGTGTTGCGTCAGCACGTACAATGACCGTGCCGCAGCATATTGCACCCGTGGAACGGGGTGTTGCAAAAACGGCTCAATCAAAGCAGCTGCCTCAGTCGCTCGTAGAGCTTCTAGAGCTTCCATGGCAGCTTCAACAGGTTTAGCTAAATGAGGTCGTCCCGGCATTAATTGAGCCGATTCTACTCCCCCTGATAGCAGATTCATCATCGCCGGAATGCAGGCTGGGTCACCCAGCATTCCTAACGATTGAGCCGCTGCCGCTTGAACATAGTAATCAGAACACTCTAAAGCCTGAAGAAGTTCTGGAACTGCGCGGCGATCGCCCAACTTGCCCAAGGCACGAGCCGCATTGCGCCGCAGAGGATAGCCTCCTAGCTCAGTGCGATCGTCCTCATCATGAAGAGCCGTGATCAGCGCCTCCACTACGCCCGGACTTCCCGCCCCAAACTTACCTAACCACCAGGCAGCATAATATCGCAGACTCACATCTTCGTGAGTCAGGTTGGCAAGTGCCGTTTCTACCGTTAATGGTTCACCGTTGGGCGGTTCTAATTCAGATTCAAAATGTGATTGAGTTAACTCTGACATTGATCTAAACGAAGGGGCAGAGACAGAGGCGGGATCACTCCCTAATCCGAGGGGGTTTAACCCTCCGATGAATTTTCGGTGTGAGCAACTTTTGCATCAGCATGGGCAGCAGTAGCTTGCTGCTTTGCTCCATTACTGGTTTCAGCACCATTCAACGGCTTAATGCTGACAATCGTGCCGCCCAACCGATTAATTCGCTGCATCTCTTCGTTCATGCGGGTGTAAGGGACTGCAACAACCGCGTTGCCACTGCGACGAATCGGATAGCTCAACTTGTCAGATTGATAAGTTTGACGCAAACCCTTAACTTCAAACAAAAACATGCGGGCTGCGCTATCTGTAAAACTGTTACTTCCCTGGATTGCTTGACCAAACATAACCAGTAAAACTCCTGATGTTAAGTGTTCGAGAGACGACAAATCGGTCTCCCATCCAGAACTAGAAAGCTTTATGTAATGCCATTCACCACACATACCAATAACACTCAGCTTCGCAGATTATTCGTTACCGTATCTCTACTAAGAACTGAGTGCTATTGGGAAGTATGCAGACGAATTGCAGCAAACTAGGCAGGCGTAACGCTGACGATCTTGCCGCCCATACGATGAATCTGCTGCATTCTCGGTAGCATTTGCTCAAAGGGCACTAAAAAAGCTGTCGTGCTATAACGCACGCTGGGATATCCAGGCTGAAGAATGTTAGTCACTTCAAGCCGATAAATACGACCACTTTCATCCCAGGAACCACCCAGACACGCGGTTGGAGTTGCGTCCTTAGAAATGGCGCTAAAACTAGCATTACTAGACATCGTGTGAAATACCTCCAAATGACTACGGGGAACACGCTGTTGAGCGAAGTCCATCTGAATTGCTTGGGATGAGATAAGCAGAACCCACCCTCACATCACCGTCAGGATGGGTAGCACGGTTTAAGCAGGTGAAACGCTAACGATTCTGCCGCCCATGCGGTGAATTTGCTGCATTCTGGGCAGCATTTGCTCGACCGGCACCAGGTAAGCAACATTGCTGCGACGCACTCTGGGATAACCGGGTTGAACAATTCCGGCAACTTCTAGCCGATAAACTCTGCCGCTCTCTCCAAAGGAACCACCCAATGCCTTAGAAGGAGTGTCAGCCGAGCCAGCGCCATGGTACCCACCGCTGTGATCGCTGGCGGTAGGCTTGACGATGGTAGAGGCACGATTTTGAGCGAGTTCGCGGAAGACATGAGGGCTTCTGCCGCTTACTTGAGAGCGATCGCTATTTGCATATCCCCGGTAGAGGCGGAACATGCGGGTAAAACCAGTGGTTCTCACGCCTGCATCAACTGAAAAACCAGTGTAGTAGGGAACAACATTGTTACCAAAGCTGTTCTCATATTCAACACTGTCAATATAGGAATCGATTTCAGCGTCATAGCCTTTGGTGTTGTAAAGATTGAGATGGAAATTCACCTCATCTTCGGTGTAAGGCGCACGACCCAACAAATGCTTGTAATTCAGCTCAATGAAGCGAGTATTGGAATTACGGAAAAGAAACTTGTTTTTGTATAAATCTGATTTGGCGATCGCCCGGACAAATTCCCGAACGGTGATATTGCCTTGACGAAGCTGAGACTCTGCGTTGGTCAGGCGTTCTGACGCCATAATATAGTCATTGCCGAGGACCTGACGATACGCTGCATTGATCACCGAGCGCACATCATCCTCTGTCCGATCGGGGCGCAGTTCTACCCTGGAAGCATCAAATGCAGAAAGACCAAGTCTTCCTGCGGCTGACAAATTAGACGCAACTAAACCGCTCATGCCTATTCTCCCGAAGCAACAATTTGAACAACGTGTTTGAAGATTTTTATCATCAAAATGAGAAAAACAATGCCCGGAAAAATTAACAACTGCCAGCCAACTTGCCAACACTCGCTTATTCTTCCGGGCAATAGACCTGGAGACTAGCTCAGGGCGTTAATCACGTAGTCGATATAACCATTTGCTTCGACAGCGGGCTGACCGGTAACACCGTGGTTTGCCTTGATCCACTTCAGCGCTTCAACGTACCAGCTGTTGGATAGGTCAAAGGTACGGTGCATCTCATCCAATCCAGCCAACAGGAACTCATCGATAGGTCCGGTACCACCAGCAACGAGTGCGTAGCTGATGATGCGAACGTAGTAACCGATGTCACGAGCGCACTTAGACTTACCGCGAGAGTCAGCGGCGAAGTTAGCACCTTGCTGTTGGGTGGTGTAGGGGAATTTCTGGTAAACCGCGTTAGCAGCACCATCAACTAGCTTCTGAGCATTGTTGGTCAATGCACGAGCAGCTTCCATAGAAGCAGCGGCGCGCTCATAGCGACCGTATACTTGGTTCAGCTCAGTGTTGCTCAGGAAACGTCCCTGAGTATCAGCAGCAGCGATCGCTTCGGTAATGGGGGTCTTCATAGTTGAGATATCTCCCTAAGATATGTTCCTTCAAAGTTTTCGATGAAATGGCTATTTAGATTCAGCTATAGCGTTAGCTTGTTGCCCGTTGTGCCAGACTCAAGCTCAAGCCGTAGCCGTTTCCTTAAAGGAGAGCACTGGTGGAATTAACCAACAGCAGAAGCAGCGCGATCGAAGTAGCTTGCTAACTCAGATACGAGAGCGCTGCAATCACCCTTGGTGATACCGTTGGGGTCGTTCACGATAGCGATAGCAGCTTCCTTCATCTTGCTGACACCAGCAGCAACGGAACCACCGGGTACACCCAGTGCTTGATAAGTTTCACGCAAACCGTTGAGGCAGCGATCATCTAGAACACTAGCGTCTCCAGCCAGAGCAGCGTAGGTGACATAGCGCAAGATGATTTCCATGTCGCGCAAGCAAGCTGCCATGCGACGGTTGGTGTAGGCATTTCCGCCGGGCTGGATGAGCTGAGGCTGCTCCTCAAACAGAGCGCGTGCAGCATTTGCAACGATGGTGGAAGCGTTACCGGTGATGCGGTTAACGGTATCCAAACGCTTGTTGCCCTCTTTCACCATGTTTGACAGAGCGTCAAACTGAGAGCTGCTCAGGAATTCACCTTTGGCATCAGCTTGAGAAACGACCTTAGCGAATGCATCTAACATGGACTCAATCTCCTACTTTTTTGGTTGAGTTCGGTTTTGATTAAAACTGGGATTAAGTTCAGCCAGTTCAAGCTGCAAAGCGCAGCCCGTGGAAGGTAAAGCAGGTATACTGCTCAAATCACTGAATTCGCAGTGACCTCAGACTCAATTCCCCATTGCTGAGAATGTTAACGTAAACGTTTTGAATCTGAGAAAATTTCACAACTTTTATGAGAAACGGAAAAACTGATGAACTAGTGATTTGATTAACTTTTTCCTGTCATTTGTACCCTTCCGGTAATCTTTATACAATGCGGTAAAGCCATTATTTGTTACAAGTTGTGAAATTGTATAACCCTGTGCAGAAGAACGGCGTGAACCCATAAAAGACAGGCATTTCGCCTTCATTTAAAAGAATTTTTCGACACATTTGTTTACAATTAGTAGAGGTAATTATACTTATCAAGCGTTTTTCAAAAATTTTTATTTTTATTTAAGATTTGCAGAAAGCTTTTATTTAAGCGAGTTAAGGTCTACCCAAAGGTAGAAGCAAGATGAGGCTATTGTTAAGAAATACAAAGCGAGATTGTGACACTTTTCATTTGATGAAGTTAGATTTGTGAAGCAAACCGCCGTTTTAGCACCCTCAAGAGCACGGTAAATGTTTCAGGTGGAGGGGCGATCGCCTCGATCCATTCCCCTGACACCGGATGCTGCAATCTCAGCTTCCAGGCATGAAGTGCCTGTCCCTCCAGGTTCACCCCGACCGATCGCCCAGACCCATAAACCGGGTCGCCCACAATCGGATGCCCCATTTGCGCCGTATGCACCCGGATCTGGTGTGTCCGCCCCGTTTCAAGCTGAAACTGCATCAATGTGTAATTTCCCAGCCGATCTTTGACAATCCAATGAGTGACGGCTCGCCGTCCTCCCTTCTCTTCAGGCACGATAGCCATCTTTTTGCGGTCAACCGGATGCCGCCCAATCGGTAAGTCAACCGTGCCGCTCTCAGCCGCAGGTGCGCCAAAGACAATCGCCAGATACTCTCGTCGAGCCGTCTTTGCCTTAAATTGCGCCTGCAGATGTTGGTGTGCTTGATCGGTCTTTGCAATAGCGATCGCCCCACTCGTGTCTTTATCCAACCGATGCACAATGCCTGGTCGCTGCACGCCACCAATTCCCGGTAGCTGCCCACAGTGCGCCAGCAAAGCATTGACTAGCGTCCCCGCTTCATGACCAGGCGCAGGATGCACCACCAGTCCAGAGGGTTTATTCAGAATCAGCAAATGCTCATCTTCGTAGAGAATGTCCAGGGGAATGTCCTCTGCCTGCAAGTCCAGGGGTTGAGCCTCAGGAATGGTGAGTGAGATGCGATCGCCCCTTTTCACCACTGCCTTCTTAGACGTACAAACCTGCCCATTCACCCAGACCTGTCCCTGCTCAATCAGCTTTTGCAGGCGCGATCGCGACAAATCGGGCAACTGCTCAGCTAGGTAGCGATCGAGCCGTTCTGTAGTTGCTTCAACCTCTAAGTCAAATTCGGGGAGTTTTGGGGACAAATTGGATGCTTATACTCAACCCTTCTATTATCACTGTGAGTCATGACTGATTGGGAGTAGAAGCGCTCGCCCTCATCCATCACGCTCAGACATTTCATCAAAAGCATCAGCGATTGCCCTCCATGCCCGTTTGGGTTGAAGCCGATCATCCAGTGGTAGGGGACGCACAGCGGCACCATCAGAACGGGGTTGGAAGTGAGTAAGCCAGGTGTAGCGATCGCTCAGTCCCCAAGTGAGAACGGCAATCACAGACGGTTCTGCGAGGGCGGCAGTAAGGTAAGCTTCATACACTTCGGCGACTTGGCGATCGCGAGTATCAATGTCACGAGGTAAGCGGCGATCGGATACATCCAGTTCTGTAATTAAAACCTTTAGACCCATGCTGGCAGCATCCTGAATAAAACTCCTAAGTTTATCTGGATTAAAGTGAGTCAAGTCACCATGTAGATGTGCCTGTATGCCTAGTGCATGGATAGGAACACCACGAGATTGTAACCTTGAAAGGAGTTCCAAAACGGCTGTACGTTTGCGTTCTTCTTCAGAGATGTCATAATCCAGCCCAAAGTCGTTGTAAACCAACATTGCGTCTGGGTCAGCTTGAGCCGCAGTTTCAAAGGCAATCTCGATGTAACTTTCTCCAAGTAGGCTTAACCAGGGCGTTCCTCGTAATCCGTTTTGCCGTCCGTGAGCAGGCAAAATTGCCTCATTCACTACGTCCCAGGAGTGCATTTTGCCTGCATACTGACTCACTACGGTTTGAATGTGAGTTCGCAAAAACTGTTCTGCATTGTCGGCTGTAACGGTGCTTTCAAACCAATTAGGTAAACCGTTGTGCCAAACTAATGTATGTCCGCAAAACTGCATATTGTGACGCTGAGTGAAGTCGAGTAGGCGATCGCTCCGACTAAAATCAAACTGGTCAGGGGCAGGGCGCAGAGCTTTCCATTTCAAATCAATTTCTGCAACTAAGATATTACATTCTCGTGCAACGCAAGCTGCAAAGCTTGCATCTGAGGATATTCTATGTGCGGTAACGGCTGCTCCGTAGAGTAACCCTTTTGAGGCAGCGCGATCGCTTAGAGAAGCTCGGCTATTGTCATCATTGGATAGGTGATTCTTGCTGGCTGCCAATCCTTGATCCGAATCATACGTCCGTTGGGAAGTGGAGCTAAAGCCTTGTTGAGCAGCAAGCCAAGAGGCACCAAAGCCTAATGCTCCTGCTGCTCCATAGAGAAAAGTTCGTCGTTTTGCCATATCACCCGTAGGCAGCTTCAGAGTTTCGTAGGATACGTTAGGCAACGCGATCCTCACCTGTATGCTACGAAATTTTTGATGATGTGGTGAGTTGAAAGATAGGTGCGTAAATTTCGCGTCACGATTCCACTGTTTGAATTTCAACTTTGGAGAGCACAGCGTGTAAATTAACGACTGAGCCGATAACGGCGATCGCCGGAGCCTCAAAGCCCGTTTCCTCAATTTGCTGCACGATAGTTTCTAGTGTGCCAATTAATTCTTCTTGCTCAGGACGGGTACCCCAGCGCACTAGAGCGATCGGCGTAGTGAGTGATAAACCCGCTGTGTGGAGTTGCTCGACAATGTAGGAAAGGTTGTGAATACCCATGTAGATCACAATCGTTTCAGAGCCGTGGGCGATCGCCCCCCAATTGACTGCCGGACGATACTTCCCGGCGGACTCATGACCTGTCACAAACGTTACTGAAGAACTGTGTAACCGATGCGTTAGGGGAATTCCAGCGTAAGCAGGAGCGGCGATTCCAGAAGTCACTCCCGGTACTACTTCGACAGACACACCTGCCTTGATCAGATCTTCCATCTCTTCGCCACCCCGCCCAAACACAAACGGGTCACCACCTTTCAGCCGCACTACAATTGCGTGAGTTTGTGCCTTTTCGATTAAAAGCTGAGTAATTTCCTCTTGAATAAGCGAATGTCGCCCCCGCCTTTTGCCTGCGCTGATTTGCTCTGCTTGCGACCCGATCATCGCCAAAATTTGCGGACTCACCAGCGCATCATAAACAACAACATCGGCACACTCCAGCAAGGTTTTTCCTTTCAGGGTAAATAGTCCGGGATCGCCTGGTCCGGCTCCAACTAGGTAGACTTTGCCTGGAGTTTGATGCATGGAAGTGGGAGGGTTGGGTAAGTGAAGGTTAGAGCGTGTACACAGTAAAAAAAGGGAAAGGAGCTATAACTTTTAGGCAAGCAGCAGTTCTATAGCGATGTCAGCTAATTCGGCGTTGGCTCCAATCGGGTCTTCTAAATACAGGTGAATGTGAGGAAACCGCTGGGCGAGGTGGGGCAAGTGTTGAGCGATCGCATCCGTGATGCCTCCGGCAAACAAAAAGTAGGGCAAGATGGCGATCGCCTGGTTGCCAGTTTCTACGAGTGCTGCGACCTGAGAATCTAGGCTGGGAGAGACTGACCAGTAAGCGGGGGCTGCTCCCATGTGTTGAGCGATCGCCTCTACAGGCTGGTTTCCTCCGGGTCGGCGACTGCCATGAGAAATTATCACTTTGGCAACTTCTGGTGGCGTGTCAGCGGAGAGGGTGAGCAAAGTTCTGAGCCGAGGATGGCTGCCCAGATGGGTACACAAGCTAAGGCGAATACTCTCCCCTAGAGCAGCCTGGGCGATCGCCAGTTCAGCCGGAACGTCTTCCATCACATGCACACCGGGCAGCAAAAACAGGGGCAGAATTTTTACCTGACCGTAACCTGCGGCCCGGGCGCGATCGCCAAACCGCTGGATTTGCTGGTGCAGCGGCAAAGGAGCTAGCTCTAGAACGGCAGTACCTACAAGCGGCGATGATTCCATGACCCGCTGCGCTGGGCGGCGGGGAGCCTGTAGTCTAGCTTTACCAAAGGGCAACCGGAGGGGAGTTGTTTGTAGCTCCTCTGGGACAGGAATTTCGGCAGCCAGACGATCGCGAATCAAGCGTGCCAATTCTTCTATAGCAACTTGAGGGCGAGGATCACGGCTTCCGTGAGAAACCAATAAGTAGGCAGTAGAGAAATTCAACCGTTTAACTGTTCCAAACTAACTGTTCAACTCGACATAGAACCGTAACAGGGCTTTGTTACGAAAAATGTCTGATTGATCATACTGTATCGCCAGCAACAGCAACTTCTGTATCAGCCGTTTCTAAACTTCTGCCAAACTGCCGCAATCCCAAAATAAACTTGAGCGCGAAGGCGACACCTTCACGCTCAAATTCTTACCAAAGATAGGGGTGTTATGACATTAACTCAACCCTAACTTCAACCCTATTTCTAGTACAGTCCGCAGTCACGTTTCTGCTTTCAGCTTCTATCACGACTCAATCGCTGCATCTAGTTGCTACCGTTAGCTAGCGCAAACGCTGGAGTGAGGCTATCGTGAGCCAGGAAATGATCGAGATGGAAAGCTCGATCTTCTGTCTCCATCAAGATTTTTTCGTAGAGGTAGCGGGTAGCGCGATCGCCCAAGCTCTCAGCTTGCCCAGCCTGACGACGAATCACCTGAATAACGGACTGCTCAGCCGCTAAATCATGCTCAACCATTTGCTGGCAAGAAAATACCCCATCCGATTCGGGAGTAAAGCAGCATAGCTCCGCCAATTTGGTGAAGCTAGCAGCCGGAACGCCACCTAGCCCATTCAGCCGCTCGCCAATTTCGTGAACGTGACCTTCTACTTCACCATAGCTATCTTGAAAGAACTCATGGAGCGAATAGAACTCAGCCCCTTCAACGACAAAATGGTGCTTTTGATATTGCAGATATAGTGCCTGAAAACTTGCTAGAACAATGTTGAGCCCTTCGCAAACAGCCGTCGTTACATGGAGCTCTAATGCGATGGGATTTCCACGCATTTGCTCAAAGGACTGTAAGACTCCTTCAACTGTAGACATACCTCTTTCCCCCTATCAGCTAGTTGATGCTGTTTTATCTCTCTACCCCTCAATGTATCGAGGTTCATCTAGGGAGTCAACATTGCCTCTTTCTGCTGTTAGAAATCATTCTCAACACATTGGGTTATTTTCTACAAACAAATGTGGCTTTGAAGTTTGGAGCCTTTGGTTCAAAAGCATTTTAGCTATTCCACAATGCAACAAATTCACAGAAAAAATTGTTTTCCCTGCACACATTTCGTAAGACTCTTAATTGATTGTTAAAGTTTGTTTTTGCAGCGGCTCCTCAGAGGAAATAGCAGAGTTTGAAAAGTAATAAACGTCCTTTGTAGGACGTAACACTCTTAAAAATACGCAATATGACGGAGATTCGCTCAGCAATTTGGAAATGCCGTGAGAAACATTTCGAGAGAAGATAGAAGTATGGAATTAGAAACTTCTTTTTAACCCCGGTCAGGCGATCGGGGTTATTTTTTGGAGCACAAGGTTTTTCCCATCAAAAGGTTGAGCAATACCCAAGTCCGAAAATAGCCAGACTTTCTGCTGACAGGAGTTTTATGCTGTGGTCGTGCCGAAAGAGGCGATCGCCATGAAACAACCTGCTAAGACTCCTACGATGACGACCACAGCGTGGCTTTTGCTGATTCTCTTATCTGTGCTGTGGGGAGGTTCTTTCTTTTTTATAGAACTCACGCTTCAGGATTTACGGCCTCTCACGGTTGTATTGGGACGAGTGGTGTTGGCAGCGATCGCCCTCACCACGTTCGCCTATTTTCAGGGACATCAGATACCTACCTCAGCCAAAGTTTGGCGTGAATTTTTAGTCATGGGCGCTTTGAATAACCTGATTCCTTTTAGCTTGATTAGCTGGGGGCAACTGCATATTGATAGTAGCCTTGCCGCAATTCTCAATGCCACCACCCCTGTGTTTGGCGTAGTGTTAGCGCATTTTCTCACGGCTGACGAACAGCTGAGCGTTAATCGACTGTTAGGAGTCATTTGTGGTTTCTTCGGCGTAGCAGTTTTAGTGGGCACAGAAGTTCTTAGCGGATTGCAGCTCAAAGGGCTTGGGCAATTTGCCGTGTTGCTGGCTGCCTTTTCCTACGCTTGTGCGGGCATTTATGGACGACGGTTTCGGCAACTTCCGGCTGCCGTCGCCGCCGCTGGAATGGTGAGTGGAACCGCAATCATGATGGCTCCACTCACACTGGTGCTGGAGCGTCCCTGGACAGCAAACCCTGATTGGGCAAGCATGAGTGCACTGTTGGCATTAGGTCTGTTCAGTACCGCGATCGCCTATCTGCTTTACTTTCACATTCTGGCGATCGCAGGTGCAACAAACCTGTTGTTAGTGACTTTTTTGATTCCCCTGAGTGCGCTATTGCTGGGTGTATTTGTGCTGGGTGAAAGTCTAGAGTGGAATACCTTCGCAGGTATGGCGCTAATCTTTGTAGGGCTTATAGCAATTGATGGACGGCTGTTCGCCAGGTTTAAGTTTTGAATTATCCCTAGCGCCAGTCCCAGATTTTAATAGTTTTATCCTTACTGCCACTCACAAGAGTTCTTCCATCAGGGCTAAAAGTGAGTGCCAGCACCCAGTCTGCGTGTGCGTTAAGCGATCGCAACAGCCTTCCAGTTTGCAAATTCCAGGTTTTGAGAGTGTGGTCGGTGCTGCCTGTGGCGATCGTATTTCCATCAGGGCTAATGGCGACTGCCAACACCCGGTCTTCGTGACCTTCCAGGACGTGAAGCACCTGTCCAGTTTGTAGATCCCAAACTCTAGCGGTCTTATCCCAACTGCCGCTCACCAGATATTTACCATCAGGGCTAATGGCGATCGCTCGGACTGCATCGCTGTGTCCAGAAAGGGTACGGAGTAATTTCCCATCCTGGAGGTTCCACAGCTTGATAGTGCCGTCATAGCTACAGCTTGCCAGAGTTTTACCATCGGGGCTAATGGCGACCGACCAGATCGAGTCATAGTGGTCAGTTAGGGTTTGCCGCAGCTCTCCCGTTTGCGGATTCCACAACTTGATGGTGCCATCGTAGCTGCCGCTGGCAATGGTTTGCCCATCAGGGCTGATGGCGATTGACCAGATGGGTCCAGAATGTCCAGAAAGGGTACGAACTAACTTTTGAGTTTGCAGATCCCAAATCCGAATCGTTTTGTCGCCGCTGCCACTGGCGAGGGTTTTGCCATCTGGACTGTAGGCGATCGCCCGTACCGCATCCGAGTGGGCGTTCACCGTTTGCAGCAATTCTCCAGTTAACGGATTCCAAAATTTAACGGTGCGGTCAAAGCTGGCACTGGCGAGAGCTTGCCCATCGGGGCTAATGGCAACTGCCCAAACGGTATCCATGTGTCCAGACAATGATTGTGCTGCCTCAGATTGAGGCTCCTGGACGACGACACTCGCCGGGGTTAGCGACGAGTTAGAAACTTCTTCAAGCGCATCGAATTTGCTGGTGCCCAGGAACGGCGACCACCCAGCATAACTTCCTGCTGCAAGGAGCAGCACCGCTGTGATGCCCGATCCGGCTAGCAACAGGGCAAACCGAGTCATTAAACTAACTTTTGCAGCAGCATTAGGGACGGGCGTAGGTAGAGGAGGGCTAACCGCCATCGTTGGCTCTGCCTCGGCTGGCTTGCGTGGTTTGATGGGTTTTCTAGCTGCCGTAGGAATGCGATCACCATTTTGGAAGGCCGCACGAAGCGCTTGGTTTAGCTCCATAACCGAGGCAAAGCGATCTGCCGGAGCTTTTTCCAAACATTTCATTACCACCGCTTCAACTGCGGGTGAAATGTCGTCGCAGCCAGACTGTTGTCGCAGCGGCAATGGCGATTTAGTTAAATGAGCCACTGCCCACTCTACTCCAGTTAACCGATGCTGTGTCTTACTTTCGGGGTCAAAGCTGTAGGGGTCAGAGCCAGAAAGCATTTCGTAGAGAATGATGCCCAGGCTATAAATATCTGCCCGCTCATCTAGATTTTCCTCCATGCCGTGCTGCTCTGGAGCCGCATAGCGAAACGTGCCCAAAAACATCTCTGTAACGTGAGTTTGCTCAGAGCGATCGCTGCGAATCTTAGCGATGCCAAAATCTAGGATTTTGACCCATTCTCCCAGTGTGGTAGTCACCAAAAAGATGTTGTCTGGTTTCAGGTCACGATGCACAACCTTGACCCGCTCAACCCCTACCTCCTGACGAAGCTGAACGCCTTGATGAGCCAGAAACAATCCAGAACAAACCTGATGGATGATGCTCACAGTTCTGGGAACGGACAGGCGCTTTTCTTGACGCAAAAGCTGTCCCAATGTCTGCCCGTGTAGATACTCCATCACATAAAAGGGATTGCCTTCAGCCGTTACCCCATAATCCATCACCTGAACAATGTGATCGCTTTGCAACGCTGCAATCACTGCCACCTCTCGCTCAAACCGCTTTCTCAACTCTCCAACCGCAAGCCGCTCATTTAAGACTTTCAGCGCAACGTGCTGACCCAACAGCGAATCGGTCGCCAAAAACACATCACCCATACCCCCATTGCTAATCAGGTCGGTAAGAAGATAACGCTGGCGATCGCCAACTGGGCGACCGAGTCGAGTGTCAAGCGGTTGAGAAGGGGGCATTCCGGGAACTCTATCTAAGCTTTAGGAATCTAAACTATTAGAAATAAATAACGAAAGCAACAGCTCAATTAAGAGGAAATGTAGGTTGAAGAAGCTTAACAGTTCAACCCATTTTGGAGAGCCGGAGTGTAGGATTTTCAGAGCCACATTCAAGAATTGAAGCTCAACACGGCTTTTAGCCTAGACACAAAAAGTTAACTCCAAAACGAGCTAGATTGGCTTTCCATTTTGTTAGCTTATTCAGGCAGAAAAAGCAGAATCCGTGTCTTTTAGAGACTGATTATGATCTTCTATGCACTTCAGAAAAATCAATCAGTCTGCCTGATTGTAGCAACCTAGCGACTTCATGCTTTCTTTATGAGCGCACCCTAGGGTATCCGCAAATTTACTGAAGGGCACTGAAATTCGCTGGTAGTCTGGCTCTTTTGATTCTTTCTCCAGGTAGAATAACCCAACAGTCAGTTCTATCCTTAGCTCAGCGGGATAAAAGATATGGGACACAAGCTTTTCACCGTTTTAACCGACTTTAATCCTCCAACCGATTATGAGTAGATTCTCAATCTTCTGGTTTAAAGCTTACGTAAAGTTACCGCAAAATTTGGGATGAACCCATTAGATTAGGATACACAGGGTATTAGAAATAACAGGGATCGAAAAGCTCTACCTTACAAGACTTAATTTCTTTACAATCCCCTGCAAGATTGAATAAATCTGACTGAATACAGTTCGTTCTAAGGCTCCAACTGGAACGCAGAGTTGTTAGTGCCTTCTAAAACCCACTGGTTCTGAAGCTTCAGAGGCATCTCTAAGTAAAACCCCAAAATACTCACCCTAAGTCTGCTATGTTCCACAACTCTCGGCAAACAATCGGTGCTGTCTCTTCTACTGAGTTTGATGCCTAGTTGACTGACAAAACTCCCAGAACTGTGAGTATCTCGTAGGTTGGGTGAAGCGAATGTGCAACCCAACAGAACTCAGGTGGGTGTTGAGTTTCACGTTTTTCACCCAACCTACATCAGAAGATTTGTCAGTCAACCAGGTTTGATGCAGAAACAAAACTGTTATTTCTGCTGTTAGGGACATTCATGAGTCTGTAGTAGTTATCGCTTTGTACCCGCTAGCAAGAGAACCTTTCTCCTAAAAATTCCTGCTGACACAACGCTTGAAGCAGAATTTTAGGATAAAAACGTTTGCTTAAACTTATCCGCTTCTATCTCCAAGTCATCTTTTCAGCTCAGTTGTGGGGCTGAATTGAAAATTGTTTTTAGAAAAATTGACTCATTCACCTTTGGAAACAAAAGATTATGCAATTAAGAGCGATCGCCACTGGAGCAATACTGCTCACCTTTCTCTCCTCCTGTTCATCTCAGGTAGCAGTACAAACCCCAAACCAAGCTTCAAATCAGAGCGCAGATGGTGTTCCAGCCGAATCACAAGGAGTCTCCATTCCTGCACCAGATGAGGAAGATGTCCAACAACTGTTGAGCACTAAGGAATGTCAAGGTTGTAACTTGAGCAGTGCAGACTTGAGCAGCGCAGATTTACAGAATGCAAATCTTCAAGGCGCAGATTTGCGAGGTGCTAACCTGAGCCAAGCGAATCTAAGTGGCGCAAACTTAGTTCAGGCAGATCTTAGGGCTGCAAACTTGGTTCAGGCAAATCTCACCCAGGCGAGACTGACAGCCGCGCAAATGAGTTGGTCAGGTAACAGTGAAGGGGCTGAAGGCTACGGCAGAACCAATCTTCAGCAGGCTGACCTGAGCGGCGCTGATCTGATCACTTCTTACATTCGAGGCGCTGATCTGACTGAGGCAAACCTCACTGGCGCATTTCTCCATGCCGCAGATTTGAGTCAGGCAATTCTCACCCAAGCCAACTTTGAGCGGGCCGATCTGTTTGGGGTGAAAATGCAAGAAGCCGACTTAACTGAAGCTAATCTCAGTGGGGTTGTGCTGCAAGGAGCAGATTTTAGTCGAGCTATCCTAACTGGGGCTGACTTAAGTAGCGCCAACTTATTTTGGGCAAAGCTCGGTGAAGCAAACTTGAGTAACGCCAATTTAGAAGGCACTAACTTTGCCGTAGCCATTCTAACTGGGGCTACCTTGAGTGGCGCAAATATGCAAAGCACCTATTTACACGCCGCAGAGTTAAGTGGCGCAGATTTAAGCAATGCCACTCTGACAAAGGCAGACTTGAGTGCTGCAATTCTGGTCGGGGCAAACTTGAACGGCGCTTTGCTTCAGGAAGCTAATGTAAAACGAGCCACGCTAACCGGAGCAGACTTCACCAGCGCTAACCTACAAGGAGCAAACTTTCAGGGCGTTGATTTAGTTGGCGCAAACTTAAGTCAAGCGAATCTTGAACAGACTGATCTGACAGAGGCATACATCACTGAGGCTAACCTCAGCCAAGCAAAATTGCGAGAAACCGTGTTGGTTGGAGCTAGATTGAGCAATACCAATCTGGAAGGAGCCAATCTGGAAGAGGCGATCGCCGATGGACTTCCCGCTGTAGCCGAAGAGCAACCGCACCAACACTCTCAACAATAAGAGACTCTGCCTCCACTTTCTTAGCAGACTTTTTCTGACCTTTGATCTCACTTTCTCTGACCGACAGAGGGAGTGAGTTTTTTTATGCTAAGTGAATGTTGATCACGAGTCAATAACCATTAGTCATTAATCATTGATCAACTGGGAAGTGCTGGGTTTACGAATAGCCCACCTTCAATCACTTTCGCTTGTGTAGAGCTACAGGAAACAGGTTATATCATGATTCATCACATTTCACTTGCAGTTGACAATCCGCGCCATGTTGCTCAAGTTTTAGCAGAACTATGGCAAGGGGAATTTGCTCCTTTTCCACCTTGTGACGGTGCCTATATGGTGCTCCCGTTGGACATCAACGGAACGCTAATTGAACTTTTGCCACGAGGAACTGAACTGATTCCTAGAACGGAAGAGAGGGAAGCTCAGTTTGCACAAAACCTCAATTCCTCTGCCTACACGGCAACTCACGCTGCAATTTCTGTTCCAGTGAGTGAGGAGGAGATTCGAGCGATCGCCCAACGTGAGGACTGGCATATGATTCGTTGCAATCGTGACGACTATTTTGAGGTGATTGAGTTTTGGGTCGAAAACCACTTGCTGATCGAACTGTTGCCACCTGCGATCGCCTCTCAATATCTCTCATTTATGCATCCTCAAGCATTGCGGCCATTTCTCACCAATATGGCGATCGCTTCTCCTGAGGACATTACCCAAGCGGGTTGAGCCAAAGTCAGAAACACTTCAACCCCAAAGCTGACGGGGGCGATCGCCTAACTATGGACACAACAAAATCTCAACGTAACTTACTACACATTGCCCCACTGCAATATTAGACAAAACAAAGAGGCTTATTATGTTGACTACTGCAATCAAGACCTGTTGGATTTTCGTTAAAGACAGCCGATTCGACAGAATTTGGCAACTGTTCACTAACAATTCACCCGGTTCAACCGACCTTAAAGTTGTCTGGAAGAATAACTGTCAGGGCGAGCGTTACCTGCAAATTTACGATGTGACGACAGAAAAACGCCATTATTTTGATTCTGAACAAGAAGCTCGGATTTGGCTGGAAAAGCGTTACAGCAGCTAATACATCAATGTAACTCAGCGAACAAACTCTCTTTTACCAACCCCGAGAGGGTACTCCAATGATGAAATACGAACAACCCTGGATACAGGGGTTGAAGATGGCACTGGCAATTGTAATAGTTTTTGGTGTTCTCTTTCGCCTAGTTAATCTAGACCAAAAGCCCTACTGGCACGACGAAACTTACACCTCTTTGCGAATTTCGGGGTTCAAAATTGAGGAGGTGATGCAGCTTTTTAATGGGCAGATTATTGATGTGGAGGCATTACGCCCCTACCAGCAGGTTTCTCCTGAGCATGGGGCGATCGCCACCATTCAACGTATCGCCGAAGAAGATTCACAGCATACTCCCCTGTACTTTGTCATTGTGAGAGCCTGGGCAAAACTGTTCGGCAGTTCTATTGTGTCGCTGCGAAGTTTGTCTGTCGTGTTCAGCATTCTGTCATTGCCGTTCATGTATTGGCTTTGTGTGGAGTTATTTGCCCTCCCGCTAGTTGGTTGGATGGCAACCGCACTGATGGCAACCGCACCGATTTATATTCGCTATGCACAGGAGGCAAGACCTTACAGTATGTGGATTTTGCTCATCCTGATTACTTCTACTTTCCTGTTGAAGGCAATACGGCAGAAGACGACAGTAGGTTGGGGAGTTTATGCGATCGCCATGATCGCTGCTCTTTACTGTCACGTATTTTCCGTACTGGTATTGGTGAGTCACGGAATGTATGTGTTGGCGATACAGCGTTTTCGGTTAACTGGAGCGGCGATCGCCTACTTAATGAGTGCATCAATTGCCGTTCTCAGTTTTCTTCCCTGGCTACGAGTGATGTGGATGAGCCGAGAACGGTTGGTTCTCACTACAAATTGGGCAAAAGTGCCACTGCCTTTTACGGAACTTGTCAAAAGCTGGAGCCTGAATCTCTGTCATGCTTTCGTTTCTATTCCATCGTCTTCTCTAAATGGCATATTGATTGGTTTGAGTGCAGGCATTTTGCTGTTGATTGCAGGTGCAGTCTATTACCTTCAACGTCGCACCAGGCAAGTTTGGATACTGCTTTTTGCCCTAATGGGCGTTACGACTGCCACATTTCTTTTGCCTGACTTAGTCACGGCGGGTCGGCGTTCTGCGGTCGATCGCTACTTCTTTATCTGCTACTTAGGAATTCATCTCACCGTTGCTTATCTGCTGGCATCTCAGCTTGTCCGCAACACCACAAATCTAGTTCAATTGAGATTATGGCAAGTGATCACAGTGATATTGCTCTCCGGCAGCATTCTTTCCAATGTAGTCACGATGCAGGCGGATACCTGGTGGGGATGGTCAGAGTTTGATGTGAAAGTTGCCGAACAAATTAATCAATCTCAGCAGCCACTCGTGATCTCTGACATGCCGTTTGGAGGAATTATGCCGGTTGGACATCGGCTTCACTCCAACACAAAACTGTTGCTGTTAACTGAAGCTACAGTTGATGAGTTGCAGTGGACTGAACATGAGTTTAGCGACGTGTTTGTCTATAATCCAAGCGATCGCCTTCAGTCTACGCTCACCCGGCAGGGCAAGGCACTCACGCCAATCTACCAGTTTAGGGACAATACATTGGCGATCGCCCTCTATCACGTTCAGCCCAGTGATACGAAAATCGGCACTGCTCATCAAACAATTGCGTTCTAATTTGTGTCTAGGCTTAAGCAACATTTGACAGCGTGAATTTGTTACTGAGTTAGTAGTTTGATGCTTGAGCAAGATTTCTATCAGCGTGTTGACCAACATTAAGATCAACATCCTGGATAAAGATAACCTTTAGGTTGCACATTTTACCCGTTAGCGGCAGAAGCAACCGTCCATTCGTCAGGCTCAAATCGTACTGTTTGGTTTCACCACCGTTATTCACTTCAAGGAATGCAGATAAACCTTCATACCTGCCGTTTGCGGTGATTTGATAGGCCGATACTCGCAACTCACGAGTAAAGCGAGTGGGCAGCAAAAAAGAGGCGAAGTGAAGCAATGGAGCATCAAAAACCGTGCCAGCAGAAGTCTGTAGATGAATTGCACCCCTGGCATAACTCAAACAAACCTGAGCAGCGAGAGGTTGACCGTTTGAGGTAAGAGAAAAAGTACTTTGTCGATCTGTTCGTGTATCTTGCCGCAATTCTAATACAGTTCTGGAAGTAAGAATACCCTGACGAATCAGCATCAGCGGTATTGCTAACAACAATATGCTGACGAGGGCACCCACCCAAAAACTCGTAGGATACTGCCAAATTACAGCTCCATGCACAAATAAGCTGGCTAACAGAGGAATCGTTAGAACTCCTAAATAGGCATCTTCAGGGTGAACTGAACCGTTTCGAGCTGCTCTGGCGATCGCCATTACAATCAACCCATTTATCACACTTAATGACAGCACAGTTCCAACGCCTGCCCCAATACCGAGTTTGGCGATCGCCACCGGCACAGCTAACACGCTTTCTCCAACGGTTTCAAGCAAAGTAAGGGTTAGCACAATCCAGAGAAGAGGCAAAGTTTCTAACCGAGCAATTAAAGCAAACCATTGTGCGCGAAGTAAGTTGTTCATGGGTTGACACGGCTGGATAAGTGGGGCGATTTAAAGGGCGAATTTGGAGACTTGCATTCTCCAAAGAGAAAAGGGAGCCGGATTAAAGTCCTTCTCTGGTGGGAGAAAGATGTAGAGTGAGGGCCGTTCAGAAGACACACTAGATTATTGTCATTTGTGATTAATCACGAGTTATCAAACTCACAACTTATGATGGACTCATGACAATCACCTCTTAATGACAATCATCTCTAGTCAAGTTGATTTGCCATAGCTGCTCTAGAACTGCGATCTGCTTTCGCAGGGCAGAAGCTCGATGTCTTTTGCGAAAAATAACTCCGACTGCGATCAAAAGCGGCAGGACGATGATCAAGGTTCCGATTAGGCTGTCGTAAAAACTAACTTGTCCAACGTTAGGTTGAGCAGTGCTAGATACTTCTTGATAGCGTGAGGGGCGTTGCATGTACTTTGCTCCTTAATTCAGGGGAGGCTTTAAGAGCAATCGATTTTAGAGAAAATAGGGGACGTTGGGGCAAATGAGATATGTCCCCTATCTTTTAGTTCAGATCTAATACCAGTTCTTTTTAAGGCTGTATATTTTGGAGCGTGCCCCGCGTACGCGGGGCACGCTCCAAAATATACGGCTTCATGTAGAAACGGTATAACTAGGCAGTTGCAGGTTGCCAGCCAGTCTCGCCATTTCTTGTAGCACTGCGACGAGTTACACCAGGAGTATAGGAAATACCGCGATATTTCAATTCCTGTGTAATTTGTGGCATTGCTGCGTATTGACGAAGCTGATAGTCGCTGCCACGATAATGACCCGTTGTGACCTGATCAAGGTTGACCTGAGTAGCAGACGAGTCATAGCTTGAGCCACGGTAAGTGAGTAACATGGTCGTTCTCCTGAAGATACTTAGTTAGGGGGCGTTGCTAAGCAAAGGAGCTAGCGGGGGCTAAACCATTTGCTCAATAAGCGAGGCTTAGTAGGAGCGGAGTGCAACCCGGCTGTTCCTGCAACTGAATCTAGTTTGGCTTTGATGCCCCCTATCAACAATCGGGGTTTAGGCTTTTAAGCAGGAACTTAAGCGTTTTTGAGTGAAAGATAGGCGATCGCCCTATTCTTAAAGGGTTGACCTATCAACACAACCACTGCCAGCAGATGAACGCGACTTAAGTCAGGAGCCGATAAGCTTATCTCAGAAAGAAATTCACTCAATTGAGTGATTTCACGTAGACTCAATTTGCACTAGCGCTGCTCCGCTTAGTTCTGCTTAATCCTAATAGAACGTGCGCAAACCCACGTCAGTCTTGGTATCCGCTTAGTTTTCACCTTCACGTAGACAACGATAGGCGATTTTGAAGAAAAACTGTTTAGCAGCAGAGATACAAGGTATATAGTGTAAATACTGTTGCAAGTGTGTCTGACTGAATGTGTAGCTATGGTACAAACTGGGCAACCAAAACGCAGACGCAGACGCGGTGTAATCCTCACTCCAGAGGGATTAGATCGATTTCAACAGGCCAAATCGGACGCAGAATTTGAGGAAAATGCCGGACATCGCTACACATTAGAGGCGCTGAGTGAGCGTACGGGTTTGGCTGTAGATACGCTGATGAAAATGCTAGCTTGTGAGGCAGGTGTAGACAAGCAAACTTTAAAGGTCGGTTTTAGGGCGTTTAAGCTGACTCTAAAAGAGGGTGATTATTATCATCCAGATGCCCAGGAGGAGGAGCCTGAAGGCTCAGAGGCGGAGGAGATAGGACTACAGTTACCCGATTTGCCGGGAGGGCAAGTTCCTTTAGATTCTACGTTTTATGTTGAACGAGCAGCGATCGAAGCGGACTGCTATAAAACGGTTCTGCAACCAGGTGGGCTAATTCGGATCAAAGCGCCTCGCCGCATGGGTAAGACCTCACTAATGAGCAGGATTTTGCGTCAGTCCGCTCAGCGCGGCTGCCAAACGGTATCGTTGAGTTTTCAGTTGGCGGATAAGGATATTTTTCGCGATCTTGATCCGTTCCTGCAATGGTTTTGTGCCAACGTGGGGTTAGGGTTAGAGATTCCCAAACGCTTGGACGAGTATTGGGACGATCTATTTGGCAGTAAGATTAGCTGCAAGATTTATTTCGAACAATATCTATTACCCCAAATCGCACAGCCGTTGGTTCTGGCATTAGACGATGTCGATCGCCTGTTTGAGTATCCTGATCTGGCAGATGAGTTTTTTGGGCTGTTGCGAACCTGGCACGAAGAAGCCAAAAATCGCGATATTTGGAAGCAGTTGCGACTGGTGGTTGCTCACTCGACAGAAGTCTACATTCCGCTAAATGTAAACTCATCTCCATTTAATGTAGGTTTACCGATTGAGCTGAAAGCTTTTACAAGCAAGCAAGTCCAGGATTTAGCAGAGCGACATGGGCTGAACTGGGCAGAAGAACAGACTGACCATTTGATGAATTTGGTGGGAGGTTATCCTTACTTAATTCAGGTGGCGCTCTATCATATCTGGCATCAGGATGTCACTTTAGAGCAGGTGTTGCAGCCTTCCACGATCGCCACTGGAATTTACAGCGACCACCTGCAACGGCAGCTTTGGTATTTGCAACAGCACCCAGAGTTAGCCACTGCTTTTGCTCAAGTGGTTGCGGCGACAAAGCCCGTTGAATTGAGCTTGGTTCAAGCATTTCGGCTACAAAGTTTAGGTTTAGTGCATCTCCAGGGAAATCAGGCTGTTCCAAGCTGTGCGCTCTATGCTCAATATTTCCGCGATCGCCTCGCAGAGAGAATTCCTTCATGACGAGATTACGTCCTTCATCATTGCGGGCGATTCTGATCGTTCCCTTTGTGCTACAGCTTGCCGGAGCGATCGGACTCGTTGGATATTTCTCCTTCCGCAATGGACAGGAAACCGTACAAGACCTGTCTTCTCAACTTCGCTATGAAATCACAGCCCGCATTGAACAACAGCTTCAATCTTATGTCGATATTCCTCACTCACTGAATCGGGTGAATGCCAGCGCTCTGGTAGAAGGGGATATCAACATTCTCGAAGCTGAAGGATTTAATCAACTGTGGGAACAAGCCAAAATTTACCCTAATACCAACCTAATTTATTGTGCTAGTGAACAGGATGGCTCGCTACTGGGGGTCGGTCGCAACGAGAACGATCGCTCTCTGCGACTGATCACCTATAACCAGAAGACGGGTCATCTAGGACATTATTACAACTTGAATAGCGTGGGCGATCGCACTACTTTACAGGGGGTCGGAAGCAACCGATTTGATGCCCGCGTTCGTCCCTGGTATGGAGCCGCCAAAGCCCGTGGGGATGCCTCCTGGAGCGAAATCTACTTAGACTTTGATACCCAACTGCCCACTATCACTGCCAGCTCTCCGGTTTACGATCGCAATAACCAACTGATTGGGGTCTGTGCGACTGACTTTATCCTACCGGCTGAAATGAGTGCTTTCCTGAAAACCTTGAAAGTGGGGCGATCGGGGGAAACTTTTATCATGGAGCGTTCAGGCACTCTCGTTGCCACCTCTACTGAAGAAAAACTGATTGAGGAACAGGGAGACGACGTAAAATATCGCCTTGCCTGGGAGAGTACCGATCCGTTGATTCGCGGCACTGCTACTTACTTACAAGAACATTTCCAAAACTTCAGCGCCATTCAGCAGGCAGAACAGCTTAACTACAAACTCGACGGACAGCAACAGTTGGTGCAGGTCTTGCCCTTTCAAGATGGGCGCGGCATCGATTGGCTGATTGTAGTAGTAGTCCCTGAAGCTGACTTCACGGGTGAAATTCGCGAAAACACTCGCGCCACGTTTATTCTCTATGTCCTTTCCCTCATCACCGCGATTGGTGTTGGCATTGTCACAGCCCGTTGGGTAACCAAACCTATCTTGCGCCTCAACGCTGCCGCCAAAGATATTGCCAAAGGTGAGTGGAACAAACCCGTTGAAACCAATCGTACAGATGAGTTAGGTGAGTTAGCCCAATCCTTTAACCAGATGGCAAGTCAACTTCAGGACTCCTTTATTGCCCTGGAAACGCGCAACGCAGACCTACAGAAAACCAAAGATGAGTTAGCCAATGCAAACGAACAGTTAGAGGCGGTGCTGGATGCGGTTCCCGGAGCGATTTCCTGGATTGCTTCGGACGGCATTTATTTAGGCATCAATTCTTACCTGGCTCAAAGCCTCCACCTCACGCCCGAAGCAATTGTGGGCAACCCGATTGGGACCGTTGGCAATAGCCCCAAATACATTACCTTTGTCCAAAACTTCCTCAACAATTCCACCAACTCTGCCTCCGAAGAAATTCCGGTTCAGGTGAATGGTGAGGAGCGTTATTACCTGTTTGCGGCTCAAAAATACCAGCAGGGAGCGGCGATCGTTGTCGTCGGCATTGACATCACCGAACGCCAGCGCGCCCAGGAGGAATTGCGTCAGGCGCAACTCACCAACCAGGCAATTGTTAGCGCTATTCCTGACTTACTCATGCGGATTCGCAGTGATGGCACCTACTTGGGGGCTATCCCCGGCAGAACGACCCGGATGCTGAAGGAAGACAGTTTTCACGTTGGCGTAAACATCTACGACCTGATGCCCCACCACAGTGCTCAAGAGCGAATGCACTACGTCCAACAAGCACTCAACACCAGTGAACTACAAGTTTATGAATATGACCTGGAACTGGAGGGAAACCATCACTACGAAGAGGCGCGACTGATTCCGCTCAACCCAGACGAAGTGTTAGTCATTGTCCGAGACATGACGCAGCGCAAGCAATCAGAACAGGCGCTGCAGCAGAGTGAGGCAAATAATCGAGCTTTGATTGCAGCCATGCCAGATTTGCTGATTCGGGTCAGTCGCGATGGCACCTATCGAGATATTCAGGGTAGAAATCGGCTGGCTATCCATAGCAGTGATCATTTTCAGATAGGAACCACGGTTTATGAATCATTGCCGCCTGTAGAAGCTCAGCGACGGATGCACTACATCCAAAGAACGCTGCAAACTGGGGCAATGCAGGTCTACGAACAGCAGCTTTCGATTGACGGGCATTTGCAATATGAGGAAGTGCGAATGGTTGTCACGGGCAAGGATGAGGTGCTGATGATCATTCGCAACATCACGGAGCAAAAGCGCGCAGAAGCAGCACTCCAAATTGCAGAAGAAAACTATCGAGGCATTTTTGAGAATGCCCTGGAAGGGATTTACCAATCCACGCCACACGGTATCTTTATTCGCGTGAACCCAGCAATGGCAAGGATGTATGGCTACGCTTCTCCACATGAAATGATCGCTAGCGTGACTAACATTGAACAGCAAATGTATGTCGATCCGGTGGGGCGAGAGGCGTTTCGCCAATATATGTCAGACACCGGCGAAGTAAAGAATATGGTGTATCAAAGCTATCGCAAAGATGGCAGCATCATTTGGGTTGAGGAAAATGCCCGGGCAGTGCGAAATGAAGATGGTCATCTGCTCTATTACGAAGGCATTATCGAAGATATCACTGACCAAAAGCGACAAAAGGAAATTTTGGAAGAAAAGGTCGTTGAGCGCACGCAAGAGTTATCCGAAACGCTGCAAATCCTCAAGGCAACGCAGGCAGAATTGATGATCGAAAATGCGCTGCTTAGAAGTGCAGAAGACGCAGTTACCTATGATTATCAGGTAGGCGGGAGCCTGCCGTTGGATGCCCCGACTTACGTGGTTCGACAAGCCGATCGCTACCTCTATGCCGGACTCAAACGCGGTGAGTTTTGCTATGTATTCAATGCTCGCCAAATGGGTAAATCGAGCTTACGGGTACAGATTATGCGACGACTTCAAGCTGAGGGCTTTGTCTGTGCAGCGATCGACATTTCTGAAATTGGCAATCGACGGCTTTCAGATGAGCAGTGGTATGCAGGATTTATCTATTCTCTTGCCAGCAACTTTAATTTGCTGGATCGGGTTGATATTCGAACTTGGTGGCGCGATCGCAGCTTTCTATCACCTGTACAGCGTTTAGGAGACTTCCTTTACGATGTCTTACTGACTCACCTTCCCGAAAAAATTGTTATTTTCATTGATGAGATTGACAGCGTAATCAATCTCGACTTTGAGATTGACGACTTTTTTGTATTGCTTCGTGCCTGCTACAACAAACGCGCTGATCATGCTGATTATGCGCGTCTCACCTTTGCCTTATTTGGCGTTGCCACCCCTTCACAGCTGACTCACGACAAAATTCGTACTCCATTTAATATTGGGCAGGCCATTCCGCTCAAAGACTTTCAGCTTCACGAAGCACAGCCCTTACTCCAAGGTTTAGCAGAAAAAGTAAAAAACCCACAAGCCGTATTACGAGAAGTGATTGGCTGGACTAATGGACAGCCTTTCCTAACTCAAAAAATCTGTCGTTTGATTCGCAATTCTCAGTCTGAAATTCCGACAAACCAGGAAGCTATTTGGATTGAGGAATTGGTGCGAACTCACATTATTGAAAACTGGGAATTTAATGACGAACCAGAACATTTAAGGACGATTCGCGATCGCTTGCTCAAAGACCCTCTCCGCGCCATTGAACTGCTAACGCTCTATCGTAAAGTTTGGCAGCAAGAAGAAGTCACTGCAGCTGACAACCCCGACCAGACAGAGCTTTTGCTATCAGGACTTGTTGTCAAACACGCCAACAGGCTCGAAGTTCATAATCGCATCTACACCATCATTTTCAACTGTGACTGGATTGATCAAACACTCACTGCGTTGCAAAAGTAACTCAAACTCTTAAATCTAGTGATTAAAATACTACGCCCTCAAAACTTTAACTACTTAATACTTTTAATTCGGATCTATGCATTTAGTGTTCGCAAATTTCATACAGGAACTATTTTATTCAAAGTTTACTGATTTCAAGAAACTATAAAGATTAGAAGAACTTAAAGTCGGAACATTGAATTATACTTCTAGCACTCATAGTATCTACGCATAGAGTAACGAGAATCTTAAAGCGTTTATAGCGTTACATGCATACGCTAAGACGTTGGTTCTATGTAGAAATCCCGTATACTAAGGCTTCTATCCAGAAGAATCTAAATCTGGGCGCACAGCATCCTACCAATCAGTGGAATTGTATTAATTGCTACGATATTCTGTTTACCTCAAAATAAGGCAACAGAGGTTTTTGACTCAGCGAATGTAGAAGTTTCAATAACAGAGTTTTCTTACTGTTCTTTCACCCTAATGTGAAAATGTATAACGCAGCTAGTGAAATCAAGTCCCCCCCTGATTCGCTTCCTTTACTAACTTCGCTCCCACAGACTGTTTCGTCCTCAGATTCAACGCCTGATACGGTTCAAATTTCTGTAGTCGTCCCTTTGCATAATGAAGAACCCAATATCAACTATTTCTTTGAAAGACTAGAATCTGTCCTGGAGGGTCTTGGACTAGCTTATGAGATCGTGTGTGTGGATGATGGCAGCAAGGACAATACGCTCAGACAGCTCGTCGCTCATCACCACCGAAATCCGAGTATAAAAGTCGTGAGTCTCTCTCGAAATTTTGGCAAAGAAATTGCTTTGACAGCGGCGATCGACCATGCAATTGGTGCAGCAGTCATTCCCATTGATGCAGACCTTCAAGACCCGCCAGAGCTAATCGCCGATATGATTGCCCAATGGCAACAAGGATATGACGTTGTTTATGCCACACGTAAATCGCGGCAGGGAGAAAGCTGGCTCAAACGCTTTACCGCTAACGTCTTTTATCGAGTGATAGGACGCATGAGTACAGTCGAAATTCCTCGGAACACAGGAGATTTTCGTTTACTCGACCGACGGGTTGTGGAAGTGCTCAAGCAAATGACAGAAAGAACCCGGTTTATGAAAGGTCTTTTTGCCTGGGTTGGATTTCGGCAAACTTTTATTCTCTACGATCGAGCCGAACGTTATAAAGGTAGAACTAAATGGAATTACTGGCGGCTTTGGAATCTTGCAGTAGATGGTATTACCTCTTTTAGTGTGCTACCTCTAAAGGTTTGGAGCTATGTGGGTTTCTCACTAGCGATCACAACATTCCTTTATGCGATGTTTCTGATTATTCGCACTTTAATATCAGGCATTGATGTTCCCGGATACGCATCACTCATGGTCGCAATTCTGTTTATCGGTGGAGTACAACTTTTAACTTTAGGCATCATTGGCGAATATCTCGGACGGGTGTATGAGGAAGTAAAAGGACGGCCGCTCTATTTGGTTCGCAACTCCTATGGCATTGATGCGCCTCCCACAAAGTAGTTCGATCTCCATCAAAACAAGAATCAAGCGGCAAACACTCTAGTGAAGTTAAATGTGATGTCATGTCAAACGTTAAAGGCAGTCTTGTTTTACTTACGTTAATTTGTCTGGTAGCAACTGCTTTAGCAATGCATTTGCTGGGTGGGGTTGACCCAGAACAGATTCAGACATGGCTACAGCAAGCAGGGATCTGGGCACCCGTTATTTATGTGTTGGTGTATGTCGTCGCAACTTTATTGATCTTGCCTTCAACAGCGCTCAATCTGACAGGCGGAGCGATTTTTGGGCCCTGGGTCGGAACGTTCTGGACGAGCGTTGGAGCCATCGTCGCCGCAATTGTCGCCTTTGGCTTTACCCGCACCATTGGTCGTGAGTTTATAGAGAATCGGATGTCCGGCAAATGGCAAGCCATTGACAGTGAGATTCAGCATAGCGGGTTATTTTACATGTTCTCGATCCGGCTGCTGCCTATCATTCCTTATGGTTTAGTTAACTTTGCCGCAGGGTTAACCTCTGTCAAGTTCAAGGACTACTTGTTGGGTACAACGCTAGGAACCGTTCCCGGAGTTTTGCCCTTTGTTATGTTGGGAAGTTCCGGCTTAAAGGCTTTGAGAGGGGGCGACATTCTACCCCTCGTGACTTCGTTAACTTTAATTGGGATGTTAGTGGCTGGCGCGACATGGTACCGCCGTTCTCGTCAGGATACTCGTCAGTCACTACACAGAACAGAGAATTCTTCAGAACACGTAGATGTAAACGAGCCTAAATAGTCTTTTGGACTCAGTTTCAATCCATTAGATCGGACAAGTAGATAGGACAAGTCATTAAAACCTTAGAACGGATGGTGAAACTATCCCTCATAGTCATGCACACTTTTATCTTACTTCCAATCTTGAGCTTGGTTTTACTAGTTCTGCTTTTTAATAGAAAGGTGCTTGATTGGCGTAGGTCAATTCTGTTAGGAGCGATCGCATGGGGATATACTTTAACCGCAATTACTGAAAGTCTGAGTTGGTTCAGCCTTTTATCCTTCAGCGGTTTAGCATTATCTTGGAGTGCGATTAATATCGCTTTAATAGGGCTATATGTTTTAGAGTTAAAACAGCATCAGGTGAGTAGTGGCTTAGCTTCAACTTCTGATTTAATTCGGAATTTTAAGATGCCTGCAATCTGTTGGGTTTGGCTGACGGGAACTATTTTCATCATCACAACAATAGGTCTAATCGCAATAGTAGCCCCTCCAAACACCTGGGACTCTATGACTTATCACATGAGTCGTGTTGCCCACTGGGAACAAAACCACAACGTTGCTCATTACCCCACTTATAACCTGCCGCAACTCTTTCACCCACCTTTTGCTGAGTTTGCCATTCTACATCTACAAATATTGAGCAGGAGCGATCGCTTTGCCAATTTGGTGCAGTGGTTTTGCATGGTTGGTAGTGCGATCGGGGTATCGCTAATTGCCAAACAGTTGAGAGCAAATCTTCAAGGGCAGGTTATCGCCTCAGTATTTGCAGTCACGATTCCAATGGGAATTTTACAGGCTTCAAGTACCCAAAATGATTATGTCGTTTGCTTCTGGATTGTTTGTCTGGCTTACTTCGTGATTCAATCTGTCCAACAAAAACTTAATTTTTCAAATAGCATTGCGATTGGAGCAAGTCTTGGTTTGGCAATTTTGACAAAAGGCTCAGCCTATCTCTTAGCTTTTCCATTTATCGCTTCTTTTTTCTTAATCAAAGCACGACAAACAGGATGGAAAAGTTGGAAACCCTTGCTAGTAATCAGCACTCTTTTTCTTACTCTAAACTTCAACCATTATCTGCGAAATCTAGATTTGTTTGGTTCTTTTTTAGGAACACCTGCTGATTTTGCTAAGGAATATAAGATTGAAGTGATCAGCTTACCTGCTTTTATTTCTAACTTAGTTAGAAATGCTTCTCTTCATGCTGATATCGTTAGATCTCTCAACCTTGAAAAGTTGATTGTCCCTCTGAATGGGTTAGTAGAAAAAGCGATTCGTATCTTGCACTCAATTCTAGGAATAGATATTAATGACCCACGTACTACCCATCCTCCTGGCTGGTATCAAGTTCCCGGAATCTCATTTGATGAAAACACGGCTAGCAACCCGCTTCATTTAGTTTTCATTCTTGTATCCATTGCCCTGTTTTTAACGTATAGCCGTTTGCGATCGCAAAAATCATTAACACTGTATTTATTAGCAACTACAGGCGGGTTCGCTTTGATTTGCTTGTTACTAAAATTGCAGCCTTATCAGAGTCGCCATCATCTTTCCATATTTGTGCTTTTTTCTGCCTTTGTAGGAGTTGTCTTATCTCAAGCACTAAATCGCTACTTGGTTTCAGTTTTAATCGTCATTATGCTAATAGCTTCTACCCCTTGGGCACTAGAGAATAAGTATCGTCCTATTGCCGCAGAACAAAACATCTTCAACATGGATAGGATTGAACAATACTTTATCAATAGAGAACAGCTACAAGTTCCCTATGAGGAAGCAGTAAATTTTGTCAAAGCCCAACAATGCCAGAACGTTGGGCTTTGGCTAGGAACCAATGATTCTGTGGGAAATCGCTACTGGGAATATCCTTTTTGGGTTCTCTTTAACAGCACAAATACTCGATCGACTCGCCTAGAGCATGTCAAGGTTCAAAATATTTCTGCTGAAAAATCTAATCTGCTTCCCTACAGTCAGTTTGTTCCTTGTGCAGTTGTTTTCGTCCAGCCGAAGGATGAAGCGGTCGAGATTAAGCAAACTGATATTCAAGGGTATACTTACACCCCTACTTGGTCAAATGACACCATGGTTGTATTAGAACAAGAAAAAAGCTAATTCAGCTTGCCCAAGAGCTTTTACTTGAACTAGCTACTCATTCTCAGTATAAAACTACTCTGCTCAATGACCGTCAGCAAAAAGTACTCGTTTACGCCAAAGCCAGAATCTTAGACTATTGGATTTTGGACGTGAATGCTCGGTAAGTGTATATCTTTCGGGAACCCACTCAAGCAGGTTATCAGCAAAAAATAACGCTCTCTGCAAACACAATGCTGGCTCCACTGGCATTTCCCGATCAAGAAGTTCTGCTCAATCAACTTTTTCTGCAGAATGCTTTTTAAGCTGACTTAGAGATTCGTCGAAGCCCAAAAATTCTCAAGCTCCTGCAAACTAGGGAGTGAAGTTTGTGCCCCAGCTTTGATGACAGAAAGGGCAGCGACTGCGGCTCCCCAAGTTACAGCCTTTTGGATGGAGAAATCTTGCGCGAGAGCGGCAGCTAAGCCACCGTTAAAGGCATCTCCGGCAGCAACTGTATCCACCACTTCTACTGGAAAAGCCGGAATTGAGAAAGTTTCCGCTGCGGTTTGGCAGAGTGCGCCCTGTTTGCCGAGTTTGATGATGGCTGTCTGCACTCCCCGCTGTCGCAAAACTGAGGCTGCTTTGGTGGCGGTTTCCGTATCCTCTACTGCAAAACCAACCAGTTGACTGGCTTCTACCTGGTTAGGCGTGATCACGTCCACCAAAGGATAAAGTTCTGTGGGCAAATTGTCCTGTGCAGGAGCCGGATCTAAAATCACCGTCACACCTGCGGCTTTCGCGGCTTTGGCAGCAGCAGTTACCGCATCTAGGGGAATTTCTAACTGAAGTAGCAAGACTTTTGCGGCTGACAAAATGGGCTGCAACCGTTCTACATCAGCTTGATCGACCCGTCCATTTGCTCCTGGAATAATGATGATGTGGTTTTCTCCTGCATCATCGACTGCAATGACCGCAACGCCAGAAGTGGTGGATTGGTCACGCAGCAGGCGATCGCACTCCACACCCGCCGTTTCCAAGCTGGCGATCAGGTCTTGCCCAAAGCGATCGCCTCCCACTCGTCCCACTATCTGGGTAGACACCCCCAGTCGGGCAACCGCAACCGCCTGATTTGCGCCTTTGCCACCGGGAATAGTATCAAACTGGTAGCCCTTTAGCGTTTCTCCTGGAACGGGTAGCCGAGGCACACGGGTCACCAGGTCCATATTGACGCTGCCAAATACAACAACTGACATGCGACCTCCTGCATGAGTTAATGCTTTATGAGTCACTGCTTCATGAGTCACTATTTAAAGCGTAAATGGCAGCGCAACAAAGCTACGCTGCCATTCACAAACCGTTGAAGTGAGTCTGGCTGTTGAAGTGAGTCTGGCTACAGCATCTTTTCTAAGAATTGACAGGCGCGATCGCTCTTAGGATTGGTGAAAAACTCACTCGGTGGGGAGTCTTCCACCAGTCGCCCTTCATCCAGGAATAAGATCCGGTTAGCAACTTCACGAGCAAAGCCCATTTCATGGGTGACAATCGCCATTGTAATGCCCGTGTTAGCCAGAGATTTGATAACTTCAAGCACCTCTTTTACCATCTCTGGGTCAAGCGCGGAGGTTGGTTCATCAAACAGCATCACTTCTGGCTCCATTGCCAAGGCACGGGCGATCGCTACCCGCTGCTTTTGACCGCCAGACAGCTTCGACGGATAGACGTTCGCCTTTTCCGACAGTCCTACCTTTGACAGCAGATCCATCGCAACCTTATGAGCATTTTCCTTTGACATCTTTTTCACAGTCATGGGCGCATAGGTAATATTTTGCAACACCGTCTTGTGAGGAAATAGATGAAAGTGCTGAAATACCATGCCTACGTTTTGCCGCACTCTGAGGATGTCGGTTTTTGGCAGCGTAATATCCTTGCCATCTACATAAACCCTGCCGCGAGTCGGTACCTCCAGCAAATTCATGCAGCGCAGCAGGGTTGATTTGCCTGATCCAGAAGGACCAATAATGGCAACAACCTCGCCTTTTTTAACTTCAGTTGAAATGTCTTTTAAGACATTCAATTCACCAAAAGATTTGCAAAGAAATTCAACTCTAATCACTGCGCCTCATCCTTACTTCTAGTTTCTGTGCTACCCAGGTCAAACCCATCACCATGACGTAGTAAATCAGTCCAACAAAAAGCAAAGGTTCAAAGTAAATAAATTTTTCGGCTGCCACGATCACGCCGCGTCGCATTAAGTCTAGTGCGCCAATGGTAGAAACTAGAGCAGAGTCTTTTAGCAGGGCAATGCTCTCATTGACCAGGGCAGGCAAAATGTTCTTAAAGGCCTGTGGCAAAATGATATCCCACATCATTTGACGATAGGGAACTCCCAAAGACAGAGAAGCCTCTCTCTGCCCTTTATCAACTGCCATAATGCCGCCCCTAATTGTTTCTGAACTGTAGGCAGCAGAGTTCAGCGCAAAGGTAATTACCCCTGCTTCAAGTGGTTTAATTGCGTACCCTGTGATTTGTGGGGTTGCAAAATAAATCAGCGATAGCTGCAAGATTAATGGAGTACCTCTAAAAATAGACGTGTAGGCTACTGCAAACCAATTAAGCGGTTTGATGCTTGAAATTTTGAACAGGGATAAAAGTGTGCCTAGAGTAAACCCAAACAGGGCTGACAATAGGGTAAACATAAGCGTTACCCTGATTCCTTGCAAAATGTAAGGAATAGAGGGCAAGATCTGTGTGAAATCTAAGAAATCTAAATTCATGCCCGAATGCTTGCCTTTGAAAATATTACAATGCAACTCTTTGCAAAGGAATGAAAGTATCTGTAAACAAGGGTTTATGGAGTTTAAGAAAAGAATTCAGCTATTGTTTGACCAATCTACGGGGGCGAACGATCGTTCGCCCTCTATTAAAATTTCCCAACTGAATTCTTAATCGCTACAAGCCCCTTTGTTTTAAGCTGAATGGCGATCGCCATCAATACAGCAAGAACCATTGCTTGAATAACTCGTCTCTACACTGTCTTCTACACGCGTTGGGATTCCAAAATTGATCTACCCAGTAGAATACAGGGCAGGAGAAGGTTGAGTTGGTATAGAAAGATTCCTTCAGATCTGCATAGAATCAAATTTCTGCGATCGCCCCTTCTCCTGATATAAAGCAGCAGATCAGCTAGGAGGAGAAGCTTCTGGCTCTGCGGGAGCTGCTTCTGGGGACTCAGTTGCCTCTGGGGATTCAGCTCCCTCGGCGGGTGCTTCAGTTCCGGCTTCTGGCTGCTCTGGAATCGGTTGACCAAACCATTTCTCAACCAGATTTTCTAGCTCTCCGTTTTCCTTCATCTCAGCAATCACTCGGTCGAACTCACTGACTAACTCTGAACCCTTAGGAAACGCAATGGCTGAACCTGCCTGTTCAGTATTGGGAATAGTGTTGAATTCTAAATCAGGGTTGTTCTCGACATAGCCTTTGGCAACTGTATCTTCAACAATTGCCGCGTCAATTCGTCCCGCTTTGAGTTCTTGAATGATTTCATTAATCCGGTTCAAAGGAACTACATTTGCCCCTTCAATTTCTTTTGCGGCTTTTTCTTGAATGGTGCCAAGTTGAACGCCAACCTGTAAACCAGACAGACTTGCCGGATCAATTAGATTGCTGCCTTCGGGAGCCACAATTGTATTTTTAGCTTCGTAATAAATTTGGGAGAAATCGACGTTTTGCTTGCGTTCTTCAGTAGGGGTCATGCCTGCCATAACGAAGTCAGCCCGGTCAGCCTGCAACGCTGGAATCAGTCCGTTGAAATCAATATTAGTGATTTCCAGTTCATAGCCCAATTCACTCGTGATGTAGTTGGCAATATCTACATCAAAACCTTGAATTTCTTGCTGTCCGCTGGTTGTATCAATGAATTCGTAAGGTGGATAGTCTGCTGAAGTTGCCATAACAAGCGTTTCACCACCACCGCCTGACTCACCTGAGGCAGCGGGATCACTAGGTGCTTCATTCTGAGAGTTACAGCCAGTGACAATTGCAATTGTCAAAACTGCAGTTAGTAAAACAGTAAACAAAAACTTGAGTCTTTTCATCATGATTATTTGCTCGGTTGCTATTGCTGAATTTGGCATCGTTCGATAGAAATATTTTTAGGTGAAACATTGAATTTCATCCGAAATATTTCTAAGATCTATACAATGCTTGAATTCGAAATTTAGTGCTGAGTACTGATGTATCGTGCAGTAGCATTAACACAAATTTAGTATCTCACGATACAGAATTAAGCTGAGTAAATACTTCTAAAATCAAAAATTTCTTTAAGTTTCAAGTTATTAAAAGTAGTATGTGATGTTTTTAACGTGACTTTGAAAAGTATAGGGGCAAATTTACGGAACGGTGAAAGTGGATTTATAGTTTTGCTAAACGCTCAGTTAACAGTTGATAGAATCTTTCAGAATCAGCAGTTTGAGTGACTTTAGTGTTTGGCGATCGCCCGCTACTATTCCACGAATCTACTACCGTTCGCCCAAGCGTGAGTTCACTCGCCGTCTCAATTTCTACATAACAGTCGCGATAATTAAACAGATCGGGCTGCAACAGATACGCAATTACACAAGGATCGTGAAGTGGACCGCCCGTCATCTCAAATCGCTCAGCATCGCGGCTACTGTAGTGTCCTAACAGGTTTGCAGCGGCAGTGCCAACCGGAGTAGCGATCGCCCGAATCTTTTCTAACCGTTCTGGTGTGGTGAGTACCTGGTGAGTCACATCCAGGCTAAACATAGTTAGCTTGATGCCGCTGCTAAACACTACATGCGCTGCGTGGGGATCGACATAAAGGTTAAACTCAGCCGAAGCAGTGACATTGCCCTGAGAGATTGCGCCGCCCATCAGCACGACCTCTGGAATTTTGGTAGCGATGCGGGGTTCTTTGATTAGAGCGATCGCCAAATTAGTCAACGGTCCAAGGGTGGCAACGGTAATTTCACCCGACGAACTCATCAACGTATCAATTAAAAAGTCAACTCCATGTTGGGATTGAAGTGGCATCTGCGGTTCCGGCAGATCTACGCCTTCCAGTCCTGTTTTGCCATGAACTTCTTCTGCGGTGGTGAGCGATCGCATCATTGGACGAGAGCAACCTGCATACACTGGGATCTGCGTTCGTCCAGCTAGTTCACAAATTTTGCGAGCATTTTTTGCAGTCAGGGAAAGCGGCACATTTCCGGCAACCGTTGTGATTCCCAACAGGTTCAGTTCAGGAGAGGCGAAAGCAAGCAGCAAGGCGATCGCATCATCTACTCCCGGATCGCAATCAATGATGATGGGTTTTGCAGCCATAGAGATTTCTTCAAAGATTGATGGATGGGCGGCCAAACACCAGCAGAATAGCAGACGATCAATCTTTCGATCGTTCTACGCTAGCGTAGGATTACGATGTGATTCTTGATGGTACGCTGCTACCTCCAAAATGTTGCCCCTAAAACGACTTCCCAAACGTTTATTTTTTCTAGGTTTTGCGGTTGCTTTGCTGCCGCTGGCTTCCTGTGCCAATAGCCCACTGGGGGAAACGCTCCAGCGATCCCTAGCGGCTGATCCCCAGCTAGAGGAAAATCCGGTTTTGTTTGGCGGTACGCCTACCCCAGAGGCGACTCCGTCGGGAGTCGCTGAACTGCCCGCCAACTTTCCTGCCGAAATTCCGCGCTATCCGGGAGCCGAGCTAGTCGAGGTAATTCAGCCGAATGGCGACGATCCTAACGCGGAAGTGCAAACGCGCTGGCAGACTTCTGACCCGATCGAGCAAGTGCGCCGGTTTTACCAGGAAGCTTTTGCCTCAGGCAATTGGAATTTAGATCAGTCAGTAGAGGAAGCGATCGCCGCAGCACGAGACGGACTACGGGTAACGGTTGCACCAGTCTCTAATGCGGCAACTTTAACCGCTGCGACCCCCACTGAATTTACGCTGCAATACGCTTTCACCAGTGATACGGCTGCGTCGTCGGAGCCAACCAACTCACCAAGGAATTCAGCCTCAGACAATTCAACTTCAGATAATTCAGCTTCAGACGATGCTGACGAAACGGCGGCTGTGCCACAACCCGGTGATCCTGACTTTATTGGACCCTTACCGCCAGCCGATTTTGGCACCGATGCAAACAGCAATGCTACTGCCCGTCCTACTTCTCAGCGCTTTAGCGACCTTGACCAGGCTCCCGAAGAATTGCGCCAATACGTTACAGATCTAGCGGAATTAGGCGTTTTTGGTGATCAGGCAAGCAATGAATTTAAGCCCAACCAGGAAATCACTCGACGGGAATATGCGCGCTGGCTAGTAGCAGCGAATAATTTGATTTATGGCGATCGCCCTGCCAGTCGCATCCGTTTAGGCAACGGCAGTTCCCAGCCTGCCTTTCAGGACGCGCCGCGCAACGATCCCGACTTTGCCGCAATTCAAGGATTGGCAGAAGCAGGCTTGATTCCCAGCCCTCTTTCCGGCGATTCGACCACGGTCACCTTTCGCCCAGATGCACCGCTGACTCGCGAAAACCTGATTCTCTGGAAAATGCCAATCGACACCCGCCAAACTTTACCGAATGCGTCACTAGAGGCAGTGCAGCAAACCTGGGGTTTCCAGGACACCGCTCGAATTGACCCCAAGGCGCTACGGGCAGTTTTGGCAGACTTCCAAAATGGCGAACTGTCTAATATCCGTCGTGCCTTTGGCTATACCACCCTGTTTCAGCCGAAGAAAACCGTGACTCGTGCCGAAGCCACTGCCGTCCTCTGGTATTTCGGCATTCAAGGCGAAGGGCTATCCGCAAAAGATGCACTTCAAACTGAACAGCGAACCGAGCAGCGAACCGAGCAGCAGACTGAACGACCACCACAGCAACAGCCCACCAGCCAACAGTCTAACCAGCAGCCCAACCAGCCATCTGGCTCACAGTCCAGGTAATTTACCCGCTGATTCTTATGCACAGGCTACAAAAACATTGTCTAGCAGCGGGAGTGGCGCTTCTGCCATTTCTGTTTCCGATCGCAGCAAAGGCAGCAACCTTCAGCCAGTCCTATGTGTTTGGTGATAGCCTCTCAGACACGGGCAATGTATATAGACGAACACTCCGACTCTATCCCCGTCCGCCCTACTTCAAAGGGCGATTTTCTAACGGGCTAGTTTGGAATGAGTACGTCACTCAAGGACTGGGACTCGAAGCCGATCGCGATAACAACTATGCTTACGGTGGCACCACGACCGGAGAGGATGACGCAGTCTCCCTCCCGCTACTGGAATTTCCTGGATTGCAGAAGCAGGTGAGAAGTTTTGTTGAAGACAACCCTGGTGCCGATCCCAATGCGCTGTATCTCGTCTGGTCAGGCGCAAATGACTATCTTGGCGGCAACGTCACAAACCCTGCCATTCCCCCGGCTAACTTATTCACAGCAATCACAACTCTTGCCCAAGCAGGAGCGCGAACAATCATGGTGGGCAACCTGCCTGACTTGGGACGATTGCCTTCTACCCGCCAAACAGCGGAGTCTGGCAGGTTAAACCGCTTGAGCAGTCGGCATAATGTTAATTTGGCGAGACAGCTACGGCGGTTAGATCGCACCCTCAATTCGCAAGTGAATCTGCTGACGCTTGATGTAGATACTTTGTTTGACCAGGCACACGCTAATCCCACCGCGTATGGGTTCAGGAATGTCACTCGCTCTTGTCTCTCAGTGCCATCTTGCCGCTCGACTCCGAGTTTGCAGAATCGCTATCTATTTTGGGATGACATTCACCCCACAACCGCTGGACATCGACAGATTGCCCAACTCGCGCTGGATCTGCTAGCTGAACCTGCTCGTGAAGTGCAGCCTCAATTTGGCCTTGCCGTTGCAGAAGCTCGCTCTGAAGCACAAACACCTCAACCTGCTAGTCAAGCCACGTCAGCCAGTGTTCCTGAACCGACTTCGGTTGCAGGGCTGCTCACAGTTACCATTTTGGGGATTACACTACGGCTACGACGCAAAGCAGGGCGATCGCCCCATTCCATTCCTCCTTCAAATCATGCCTCTATCTGACCCCGATCGCCTGTTTGACCTGATCGAAACGCTCGTTCTCCATCATTCTCCCAGCGGCGCAGAGGCAGAAATTGACGGTTTTTTGCTCGACCAGTTCAAAGCACTGGGAGTCGAAGCCTGGTTAGATGAGGCTGGAAATGCGATCGCCAAAATCCCTGGTCGCGATTCGACCAAATCTCTCGCAATCACCGCCCACAAAGACGAAATCGGCGGCATCGTCAAATCCATTGGCAAACACGGTCGGGTAGAAGTGCGCAAATTGGGCGGCTCCTTTCCTTGGGTTTATGGGGAAGGCGTTGTCGATTTGTTGGGCGATCGCCAAACGCTCAGCGGCATTCTTAGCTTCGGCTCGCGTCACGTTTCCCACGAATCGCCCCAAAAAGCGCTGCAAGAAGACAAAGTGTTGCGCTGGGAAGATGCTTGGGTCGAAACCAAATGCACAGCCGCAGAACTAGAGGCAGCGGGCGTTCGTCCTGGCACTCGCGTCGTCATTGGCAAACACCGCAAGCGCCCCTTCCGGCTCAAACATTACATCGCTAGCTACACGCTCGATAACAAAGCCTCGATCGCCATTCTGCTAGGGCTAGCCGAAGTTCTAAAAGAACCCGCGATCGACATCTATTTAGTTGCCTCCTCCAAAGAAGAAGTAGGAGCCGTAGGAGCGCTCTATTTTTCCCGCAATCAACGGTTAGATGCCTTAATTGCGCTAGAAATTTGTCCACTTTCCACTGAGTATCCGATTCAAGACGGAGACATTCCCGTTTTGCTCTCTCAAGATGCCTATGGACTTTACGATGAAACCCTGAATGCTCAGATTCGGGAAGCATCTGTGCAGATTGGCGTTCCGCTTCAGTTTGCCACTATCAGCGGCTTTGGCAGCGATGGCTCGATCGCCATGAAAAATGGTCACGTTGCCCGTGCCGCCTGTCTCGGCTTTCCCACCCAAAACACCCACGGGTACGAAATTGCAGACCTGGGAGCGATCGCCAACTGCATCGACATTCTCAAAGCCTATTGCAGTGATGTAACGACCTGTGAACCATAAACGGACGATCCCCGCGATTCCCTACAATGAGAGTAAAGGTTCCGTTGAGTAGTTCCGGCGAAATATGCCCACAACTGTTGCTGATGTCATGAGCCACGACCCTATCGTGGTCAAGCCCGAAACACCACTGAAAGAAGCTATCCACCTGATTGCTGAAAAACGAGTCAGTGGACTGCCAGTCATCGATGAGCAAGGCAAGTTGGTTGGGGTAATCTCAGAAACTGACCTGATGTGGCAGGAAACAGGAGCCACCCCTCCGCCTTACATCATGGTTTTAGACAGCGTTATTTATCTAGAAAACCCGGCCCGCTACGAGCAAGAACTGCACAAAGCACTGGGGCAAACCGTTGGCGAAGTCATGACCAAGGAAGCGATCACGACCAAGCCTGACCAACCTTTGCGTGAAGCAGCCCAGTTGATGCACGACCGTGATGTGCGTCGGTTGCCCGTGGTTGACCCCACTGGTAAGGTCGTTGGAATTTTGACTCGTGGCGACATCGTGCGCTTTATGGCAGCAAATCAGGATTAGTGGAGAATTTAATGAGCATTACCCCTGAGTCGGTTAAACAACTCTTGGATTCCGAAGATTTTGGAGAGCGGTTGAGCGCAGTCAATCAGATGCGCCAGCTTGACCCGGCGATCGCCTTTGATCTCATCCAGGTCGCTGCCCAAGACAAGAGCGCGCGTGTGCGCTATGCCGCTATCAGCCAAATCTCTAGCTTGGGTAAGCAAGATTTAGAAACCGCTTTGCCCCTTTTGCGCGATCGCCTGCTCAATGACAGCGAGCCAGATGTCCAGGCGGCGGCGGCTGACTCTTTGGGAGCGCTAAAGCTCACTGATGCGTTTGAAGACTTGCAGCAGCTTTATCACAGCACTTCTGAATGGTTAGTCAAATTCAGTATCATTGCAGCTTTGGGAGAGTTAGGAGACAGCCGCTCCTTTGACCTGTTAGAATCCGCGCTAAACGCAGATAACGAACTCGTTAAGACAGCGGCGATCGGTTCCCTGGGTGAATTGGGAGATAGCCGTGCGCTGCCTCTGCTGCTTCCCTTCGTCTCTCATCCCGATTGGCAAATTCGCTACAGGCTCGTGCAAGCCCTGAGTCACTTTGATCATCCAGACGCAAAAGCAGCCTTGCAAAGTCTTTCCCAGGACGAAATGCAGCCTGTCGCTCAAGAAGCAAAAACACACCTCTAGACCTATTAGGTAAGGCAGCATAGTGCAAATCGCTTAGGTTAGGGCAAAAGAGAGAGGCGGGGCTAAAGCCCCGCCTC